>DASPOW010000093.1:0-2245 GCA_035625855.1 Candidatus Methylomirabilota bacterium
CGCTTATTTTAACGCCTATGCCCCCCCACCCTTCTCCCCTCCACTTCCGATGCCGCCACTTTTTATACAGGCTATTTTCCGCCGCGTGAAGGCTGCGCCTTCACGCGGCGGAAAATAATAAAACTTCGGAGATTTCGGCCGGATAGGCCGAGAAGCTGTGAATTTTTGAAGATTTCTCTTGACTAGCGACGTAGCTAGATATATCCTCTTGGCCCATGGGATACCTTTCCAAAGTGCAAGTGATCGAGCGGGCGGGGGGCACCCGCCAGTTTTATCTGATGTGTCCAGCCCAACTCGCCGAAGCCCTGGAGATGGAGAAGGGCGAGGAGATCGAGTGGGTGGTGGAGGACAAGCACACCCTGACGATTCGCCGTCGACCCTCCCCGCGCGGCCGGGAAGCGAGGCGACATGAGCGCTGAGCAACCCGTATTGGTGAAGATGCAGGAGCGGCCGGGGGAGCCTCCCCAAGTGCCGCCGGGGGAGCGCGCGCCACGGCTGAAGGCGGTCGATCGCCAGCAAATCCGGTTGCGGGCGATTGACCCGGAGCGGTTGGTGGAAGAGGATCATCCGGTGCGGGCGATCTGGGAATTGCTGGGGCAGAGGGATTTGAGCCGCTTCGCCGCCGGCCTGAAAGCCGTAGAGGGCCGGCCGGGACGCGAGGCCTGCGACCCCCGCGTGATCATCGCGCTGTGGTTGTACGCGCTCAGCCGGGGGGTGCGGGAGGCGCGGGCCCTGGACGAGTGGTCGCAATACGAGCCGGGCTGTCAATGGCTGCTGGGGCTGGGGCGCATCAACTATCACACCTTGTCGGATTTCGTGACCGAGCACGCGGCGGCGCTGGACCAACTGTTCGTGCAAGTGCTGCAGGTGTTGATGGCGGCGGGAGCAGCGGATTTGCAACGCGTGGCCCACGACGGCACGAAGATTCGCGCCGCGGCCAGCCGCCAGAGTTTCAAGGGGCAGGAGCGCTTGGCCGAAAGCCGGCGGTTGGCGGAAGAACACTTGCACGCGCTGCAGCAGCAAGCGCCCGGCCAGTGGACGGCGGCGCAGCGCCAGGCGCAGGAGCGGGCGGCGCGGGAACGCCGGGAACGGGTGCGCCAGGCGGAAGCGGCACTGCAACGGCAACCGGCGGAAAAAGCGCCCGGCGAGCAGGCGCCGGGGAAGGCCAGCGTGACCGATGCCGAGGCGCACCTCATGCGCCAAGGCGACGGCGGCTTTGCGCCCAGCTACAACGCGCAGATCTCCACCGACAGCACGGCGGGAGTGATCGTCGGCTACGACGCCAGCCCGGCGAAGGAAGATAGCCACGAACTGACGCCGGCGCTGCAACGCATCGAGCGGAACACCGGCCGAGCGCCCGCGCAAATCCTGGTGGACGGCAGCTACACCACGCGCGAGAACATTATGAACATGCCGGGAGCCACGGAACTGATCGGCTCGCTGGGCGAGAGCCGCTCGCAGGCCAAATTGCAGCGGCACGGCGTGAGTCCGGAGTTCTTCCCCGAGCAGTTCCGTTACGACGCCGCACAGGATGTTTACACGTGTCCGGCGGGCAAGCTCCTGCCTTATAAAAACCGCAAGCCGTTGGTGGGCGCGGTGGAGAAGCACTATCAGGCGAAAACCCGGGATTGTCGGGACTGTCCGTTCCGCGCGCAGTGTTGCCCGCGGGCGAAATACGGGCGCCTGGTGATTCGCACGGAAGAGCACCCTACCGTGGCGGCCTTTCGGCAAAAGATGCAGCAGCCCGCGTATCAGGGTGTTTATCGGCAGCGGGCGCAAGTAGCGGAGTTCTCGAATGCGTGTCTGAAAGTCAAGCGCGGCTTGCGGCAGTTTCTGCGCCGGGGCCGGCACAAAGTGCGCGCCGAGTTGGCGTGGGCGTGCCTGAGTTGCAACGTGGCGATCTGGATTCGGCGCGTCTGGAAAGTAAGTCTGGCGGTCGCGACCTAGCCGAGGTGTCTCTGCGCGATACGGCGAGCGCGCAAAAGACCAAAAACCGTCGGGAACGAACATGCGAAAAACGTGAACTAACTTCAATTTAAGCCTCGGCGCCACCTGAACGCGGCGCGCAGAGCTATAGATCAAACTCGAAAGGCAAAAAATTTCACAGCTTCTCTGCCTTTCCGGGCGCTCCATCCGTTCTGGTTTTGGGTGGCAAGGCTGCGCCTTGCCACCGCCGAGGGCTAACGCGGAGTCCGCCAAATAATCTTCTCCAAATCCATGTTCAGGGGTTCGTCGGCGAGCGTCC
>DASPOW010000094.1:0-3990 GCA_035625855.1 Candidatus Methylomirabilota bacterium
ATGCGGGAAGGGGTGATCAGCTTCGGAGTATCGTCCTACGGGTACGACATCCGCGTGGCCGACGAGTTCCGGATTTTCACCAACGTGAACACGACGATCGTAGACCCGAAGCACTTCGACCAGCGTTCGCTGGTGGACTACAAGGGAGACGTGTGCATCATTCCGCCGAACTCGTTCGCGCTGGCGCGTTCGGTGGAGTATTTTCGCATCCCGCGCAACGTGCTGACGATTTGCGTGGGGAAATCGACGTACGCGCGCTGCGGGATCATCGTGAACGTGACGCCCTTCGAGCCGGAGTGGGAAGGCTTTGTGACTCTGGAGATCAGCAACACCACGCCGCTGCCGGCGAAAATCTATGCAAACGAAGGCCTTTGCCAGGTAGTGTTCTTCGTCTCCGACGAAGACTGCGAAGTTTCCTACAAAGACAAAAAGGGCAAGTACCAGTCGCAGCAGGGCATAGTCCTGCCGCGCTTGTGAGCGGTTAGGGAGCGCGCCCGGCGGCAGAAAGCGGGTAGCCCTCGTCGCGCCAGGCGTCAAGCCCGCCCTGCAGCGGGCGGATGCGTTCGATGCCCTGTTTTTTCAGGAGCAGCGCCGCCCGGGCGCTGGTCGCTTCGTTGGGTCAAGTACAGAAGAGCACGATCTCGCGGTCGCGCGGCAGGAGATTCGTGTTTGCCTCAAGGTCCTTCGCTTCCAGGTGCACAGCGCCAGGGATGCTTTCCGGGGCAGCTTCGAAGTCCATGGAGTGGCGCAGGTCCACGACGACAATATCCTCGCCGCTGTCGATTTTTTCCTTCAATTGCCGGGGTGTGATGCGCGCAATGCGCAGCTGGCGGATGAACCGCTGGCGGGCGACGAACTTCCAGGCAATGTAAGCGGCGAGTGCGGCGAGGAGCAGGGCGAACAGGGTGCCCCCGAACGCCGCGGCGCGCGCGGCCACCTGTCCGATCTGATTGCTGAACGCGAAGCCGACGCCGATCAGCCCGCCGGCCCAAAGAACCGCGCCCGCGGTGTCATACAGAAGGAAGCGCGGAGGGCGCATGTGGAAGACGCCAGCCAGCGGCGTCGCAACCGTGTTCAGGCCCGGCACAAACTTCGCGAACAACAGGGATCGCGCGCCGTGCTTAGCGAAGACACCCTGCGTGCGGCGGACGCACGAATCGGGTTCCAGCGAGATGCGGCAAAGCAAGTGCAGGACATGGATGCCTTTGCGGCGGCCGATGCTGTACCAAATGAAGTCGGCCAGAATCGCCGCTGCGACCGCGACAGCGAGAGACGACGCGAGGCTGCTGCGTCCCGAGCCAGCCAAAGCGCCTGCGGCCAGGAGCATGGGAATCGCCGGAATCGGCACACCCAGTTGCTCGACGAACACCCAGGCGAAGAGGAATGCGACTCCGTGCTTGAGCAGGAATTCGAGGGAGGAAGCCATCGCAAGACTAAGTCTGCTCGCGAGGCGCGGCGATGGGCGACATCCGGCCAAAGCGGCCGGACATGACGAAGGCCGAGATGGGCTTGCGCTGGCGCGGCGCGGCTTCTCTGGAGCGAAGTTTGTCGGGCAGAGTCGCCGGGTCGCCGGGATAGCCGATGGCCAGCGCCGCCACGGGTTCCCAGTCCGGCGGGATTTGGAAGATTTCGCGCGCCTTGTCTCCGAGAATGCCGGCCATCTGATGAACCGCAAGGCCGCGGGAGGTCGCTTCGAGAGCCAGGCTGGCGCTGGCCGCGCCGAGGTCGTGCAACGCGACGCGGTTGGGCTGCCCGTTGTGGTGGAAGTTGAGGCGCACCAAAGAAAGCGCCAGAACGGGAGCCTTGGCCGCCCAGGCGTTTGATTCCACGAGAACGCTCACAATCCTGGAGAACTCCTCCGGCTGGTTTTTGGTCGCGATGATATAAGCCCACGGCTGGTCATTGAAAGAGGAAGCCGCCCAGCGGGCCGCCTCAAACAGGCTGCGAAGGATTTCTGGCGGAACAGGTTTCTCCGCGAAGGCGCGCGGGCTCCAGCGCTCCTTGAGGAGTTCGTGAATCGGGAAGTCGTTTGCAGTTCGGTGACCCATTCTTGCGCCTCTCCATCGGCGACGATTTGATGCCGCGCAGGCGATTTTGGTCAAGCTTCGGAAGATCCCTTGCTTTCGCTCTGGCAGGCGTCTTCCAGGAATCTGGCCACCACCCGCAAGGTGGCGGCGGAAACATGGCGCAGGCTGCGGCGATGCCACTCGCGCATAGGCTTGTCCAAGATTCGCAAGAGTTTCAGGCCCGCGGGCGTGGCGTAGACGCGCACAACCCTGCGGTCCCGATCCTGGCGTTCGCGCGCGACGAGGCCGCGTCTTTCCATGCGGTCCAAGAGCCGGGTCATGTCCGGATCGCGGGTGACCATGCGCTCGGCAATTTCGCGGCAGCAGAGCCCCTCCGGTCCGGCGCCGCGCAGAATCCGGAGGACGTTGTACTGCGCGGGAGAAAGGCTGCGGCGTTTCAGGAGGCGCTCGACGCCTTGCAGGAGCCGGTCTGCGGCGCGCTGCAGGGCGACGAAGACCTGCTCCTCGATCGGACCGGGCGAAGGGCGATGGCGAATCTCGACGGGCACAAGGCGATGATAGTCGTTATAACGACTACCGACAAGAGGAAAAAGCCGCGGCTAGCGCTTCCGCAGGGGGCGGATATCCACTTCGCTGGCGAAGCTGCGCTCACTCTGGGTCACCAGCATCGCCACGACATGCGCCACGTCCTCCGGCTGGAGCATTCGCGGCGTGTTCGGGCCGGTGACGTGGGAGAACTCGGTGGCCGTACTACCGGGAAAGATCACGCTCACCCGGATGCCGTGGTCGCGAAGATCTTCGGCCATGCAGCCCGAAAGCCCGCGCAGTCCCCATTTCGAGGCACAGTAGATGCCCCCGCCGGCGAAGGTGTTTTTGCCGGCCAGCGAGCTGATGTTGATGATGTGGCCCTTCTTGCGTTCAATCATCGGGGGAACGAAGGCGCGGGAAACAAGAAAGGCGCCCTTGAGGTTCGTGTCGAGCACAGTGTCCCATTCTTGCTCCGTGCGTTCGTGCGCGGGGCCAAAAACGCCCACGCCGGCGCAGTTGACGACGATGCCGACCGGACCCAGGGCGTTTTGCGCGGCCTGCGCGAGCCGCGCGACATCCTGGGCGCGGGTAACGTCCGCCGCGAAGGAGACAGCGCGCGCGCCCGCAGCAGCGAGGACTATTTCCGCCTGGGCAAGCGCGTGCGCGTCGCGGCCGCAGATGCCGACGTTTGCGCCGAGCGATGCGAGACGCAGCGCGATGGCGCGCCCGATGCCGCGGCTGCCGCCGGTCACCACAGCAGCCTCGCCCGCCAGGGGCGCTTCCGCCGGGCGCACTGCGTTGCGCGTGTCTTCGCTCATTCCGTCCGCTCCGAAGCCACTTTTTCCGTGAGAAAATCATCATAGCATTTGAGGATGGTCGGAGGAGCAGGGTCCCGCCGGAGCATAAGAGTCTTCTTGAGGGAATAAGGACGGCGCAAACACTCGACAAAGTAATGTCCACGCCGAATAACCTCCTTGCGGATGCGACGGGGCATTTCCTATAATTCGGAGGTTTTCCCGGACGAAACGCTTTCCTTGGAGCGATGCGCCATCATCTCGAGCGCAGCGAGTGCCGTTTAACAACGACGGAGGAGAATTAGGATGACAGGGATACGTAAGACGGTGGTCGTTGCGATTGTCGCTGGGCTGGGTGTCATGCTGATGGCCGGCGCGGTGACTCCGGCACATGCCCAGGAGGCAGGCAAGCAGGGCTACACCATGCCGGAGTACAACGCCTACGTCGAGGCGCGCGACGAAAAAAATGCGGCGGCGCAGCTCAGGAAGCTCGACGACTTCGTCCAGAAGTTTCCCAACTCCCAGCTTCTCACCTACATCTACGAGCTCTACTACCAGAACTACTATGCGACGAAGAACTTCGTGAAGGTTCTGGAATACGTGGACAAGCTGCTGGCGCTGGGCGACAAAGCGGACCCCAT
>DASPOW010000095.1:0-2386 GCA_035625855.1 Candidatus Methylomirabilota bacterium
TCGACCGCGGAGGAACGAAGGCGGTGCGGCTGATTCTCTCCGCGGGGCCGGAACTGGCGACCGCTCTGCTGCGAAGGCCCGCACCGGAACCGCCGGGCGCCCCAACCGAGGCTCCCGCCAAGAAGGGCGGCGGACACAAGAAGGGTAAAGGGTGACGCGGGCGCCGCGAGACTGATTACAAGGACAGGTCTGCGAGATACTGACGAACGCAATCGAGGTGAGCGATGGCAACGACGCATGCGACGGTGAAAGGAATGACGGGCGATGAGATGGTCGCCCTGACGAAGAAGCACACCCTGTTCGAGTGGTCAGCGCAGTCGAAAGTCGAGCCAATCCCGGTGGCCGGCGCGAAGGGAGTCTACTTCTGGACGCCCGAGGGGAAGCGCTACCTCGATTTCAACAGCCAGCTGATGAGCGTGAACATCGGGCACGGCGATCCGCGTGTCGTCCAGGCCATCAGCGAGCAGGCGGCCACGCTGGCCTACGTCAGTCCGTTCATGGCCACCGAACCGCGCGCGCGGCTGGGCCAGAAGCTCGCGGAGATTACCCCGGGCGACATGGACACGTTTTTCTTCACCAACGGCGGGGCTGAAGCCAACGAGAACGCCATCAAACTGGCGCGCTTTTTCACCGGGCGGCACAAGATCCTGGCGCGCTACCGCTCTTACCACGGAGGGACGGCGGGGAGCATGATGCTGACGGGAGACCCGCGCCGATGGGCGTCCGAGCCGGGAATGCCCGGAGTAGTCCACGTGCTCGACCCTTACCACGGCATGGCGCGCGGCTGGGATTCCGCGGAGAAGTCGCTGGCCCTGCTCGAGGAGACCATCGAACTCGAGGGACCGCAGACAATCGCGGGGTTTATCCTGGAAACCGTTACCGGGACGAACGGCATCCTGATTCCGCCGGACGGATACCTGCAAGGGGTGCGCGAGCTTTGCAGCAAGCACGGCATGCTGATGATTTCAGACGAAGTGATGTCCGGTTTCGGCCGGACCGGGGAATGGTTTGCGGTGGACCACTGGAAAGTCGTGCCGGACCTGATGACCATCGCCAAGGGGCTGACAAGCAGCTACGTACCCCTGGGCGCGGTGGGAATGCGCCCGGCGATTGCGAAGCACTTCGAGGACAAGGTCTTCTACGGCGGACTGACCTACAACAGTCATCCGCTCGCCTGCGCCGCGGCGCTGGCGACGATTCGCGTGTATGAAGAAGACCGTCTGATAGAGAACGCGCGAAGAATGGGCGCGGTAATGAAGGAATTGCTCGCGGGGCTCGAGAAACGGCATACGTCGGTCGGTGCGGTGCGCTCGATCGGGCTCTTCGGCATCGTGGAGCTGGTGCGCAACCGCAAGACGCGCGAGCCGCTTGCGCCGTTCAATGGCAGTTCGCCGGAGATGGCTGCGCTTGGGCGTTTTTTCCGCGAAGAGGGGCTCTACACGTTCGTGCGCTGGAATACGTTCTTCACGAACCCGCCGCTGTGCATCACCGAGAAGGAGCTGCGGGAAGGCTTTGCGATTGTCGACCGCGGGCTGGAGCTCACGGATAAGGCTGTGCAGGAGTAAGGCGAAGGCGGAGGACTCAGTCGCCGGACGAAGAGGGTGCCGGGACACTGTCGCGGAGGTAACGCCACGGATTCACCGGGGCGTTGTTCAAGCGAACTTCGTAATGGACGTGCGGGCCCGTCGAGCGCCCGCTGATTCCCGTGTAGCCGACCACCTGGCCGCGCTTGACGCGCGCGCCGGCCACCGTGGCGAAGGCCGAAAGGTGCGCGTACCACGTGGTGATTCCGAAGCCGTGGTCCACGAGAACGACGCGGCCATAACCGGCCCGGTTCTCGGCAACGGTCACGATGCCGTCGGCGGTCGCGTGCACCGGAGCGCCGTAGTCCGTCGAGATGTCCACGCCGGTGTGGAAAGCCCCTTCCCCGCTGAAGGGATCCAACCGCTCGCCGAAACCGTCCGTGATGTGCCCCAGAACGGGCCACATTGAGGGCGTGTAAGACGAGTCGGCAAAGCTCAACGCCGGCATCAAGCGCAGGCCGCCGCTGGAAATGGCGATGGCGGTGGCGTTCTTCTTGAGAAAGTCAAATTGCTCGATGGAGCGCGCGAAAGCGTCTTCGGGGGTGGCGGGGGAGTCGGTGAGGTTGAAGGCGCCCGGCCGGTAACGAAGGACGCCGTAGGTCATAGCGACTTCGGTAGCCAGGGATTGCAGAGAGTCGAGGCGCTGGTTCGTGTCGTTTACGGTGGTCTGAAGCTGCTGGTATTGCCGCTTGAGGGTGTCCTGCTCGTGGCGGAGGGCGTTGTAGTTCCCGACCTTCCAAAGCATCCGGGTATAAGACCCTACGGCGGCCACGATGGTGATACTACCGACCAGAGCCAGGGCG
>DASPOW010000096.1:0-4625 GCA_035625855.1 Candidatus Methylomirabilota bacterium
GTCGATGAGCAGCTTGCGCGGGGCGGCAGAGGCCGCGAAGCGAAAGGGCGTTTCTTCGCCTGATGCGATGACCGTACCAAGAAAAACGCGGCGACCGGGTGCGGTCTCGGCCCAAAGCGGCACGGGAGCAGCAAAACCGTGGGGAACTCCTTCCTGCAGGAGCTTGCCGCGAACCTGAACGCCGTTCTCAGACTGCCTCACGGAATACTCAACCTTGTAGTGCGGAACGCCGGTGCCGCGCACCCAGTCTTCAAAGAACCACTCCATGGAGCGTCCGCCATCGATGTCCATCGCCGGAGTCATTACGGCTTCCACCTCGCGCTGCAGGTCGTCGGTGGTAAGCGGGCGGTAGGCGTATTTTGACGAGAGGGTGCGCAGAAGCTCGACGAAGCGGGCGTCGGGAATCTTGGCGCCCGGCTGGCGCAGAAGCATGCGCAGCATGTGGATCACCCAGGTGCCCTTGCTGTAGATGACCCGTTCGTAGCCGTCGGGTGACTTGGAGTTGACGAGGCGGTTGCCGAGGGAAAGCGGGCCGAACTCCGCGGGAGGAACGTCCTGGTCCGGCTGCTTTGTGAGGAGCTGGGCGCGATACCGCACCAGCCAGTCGCGCAGCGTGTGCTCGGGAACCTTGCGCGAGTCGGCGAAGAGCAGCCCGAGGTAATTGGCAATGGCTTCGTTCAACCATTGGTCGCGGTAGCTCCGCCACCCCACGACGTCGCCCCACCACTGATGAGCTACTTCGTGAAAGGGAGCCAGGTCGGAGAAGTGCTCGCGAATGGCTTCGGACAAGCCGGCTCGCTGCTGCGCCGACGCGGGAAGAAACGACAGCGTCGAAACGTACAGCAGGCCCGGCCAGCTTTGCTCGGTGGTGCCGGGGATTTGCGAAACGTTGAGCTGGCGAAGCGGGAACGGTCCGCTGTAGGTTTCGAAAAACAGAATCGACGCCGCGACCTCCTTGGCGAGATGCTGAAGAGCGTCCGCTGGGCTTGGCGCGGAAGAATGTATTCCCATGCTGTCGGCAGGCGGAAGAACCAGGCGGCCGCGGGCGTTGCGCACCGGCCCCAGGGAAGAGGACGGAGCGAGGCGGCTGCTGAGAGCTTCTTCGAGCTGGCGGTGAGCGAACACCTCGACGGTGTAAGGGCCTTCGGTGAGCGAGATGGACCGGTACTCGCCCAGGTTGAAACCCGCAACAGAGATGGGCTTTTCGGTCCGCCAGTGACCGACACGAAAGTCTCCGTCTTCGACCTCGCCGATTTTTGTGCCGGTCGCCACCAGGCGCAGCTTGCGAGGCCAGCGCAGCGCGAGGTCGTAGTCGGCAAATGTCTCCGAGCCGCCCAGACGCGGATACCAGGCCCCATGCTCGCCGACGTAAACGACGCCGTTGCCGGCGTCGGAGATGACTCTGCCGCGGTATCTCAGGCGAATCGCGAACTCTTCTCCACGGCGCGGGGCTTCGGGAAGTACGACGGCCAGAGCGAAATTTCCACGGCGGTTGCGCTCACGCTTGTTGAGTCCTTCTTGCTCGAAGAAAGCGAGTTCGCGGCCGGCGGAATCCTGCGCGGAATCGACGGAGAGGGCGTTGGAGAGTTCGACGACGATCATGCGCTCGCCTTCGCGGGCGGTGCGCACCGTGAGCGTCTCGGCGCCCTCGAGGGAAAAGTCGGGTAGAACTGTCGCCTCGATGGAGTAGCGCTCGGCACGGAACGCCGGGCCCGGAGAGGCGAAATCGGCAGGACGCGAGGAGGTCCACGCGTCGTAGTAGGTGACTCCGCGGGACTCGCGCGCCTGGCCGATCAGAAGCGGCTCATCGCGCCGCGCATCGAGAGTCATCTCAAACGTGTCCAGCTCCGGGCTGTTCATCTCCGCGTAGAAGTAGGGGATGGTCTTGTCGGAGACCCAGTCGAGCATGATGCGCAGGGAATGCGGCGGATTAAGCTGGGCAAGCTCGTTGTTCCAGCGAGCGAGAAAGTCGGGCGCCTGGACTGCGGTGAATTGCGCCTGGCGAACCTGCCGCAACAGGTCCGCGGCAGTGTCGTCGGTGAAGCGAAGATAGGCCCACTGAAATTGGGCGTCGAGCACGGCCGCGCCGACGAAGCGGGCAAGCTGCTGCCTCTCGACGGGGTCGCGAGGAGTTGAAAGAACGTGGCCGATGCCGGAGAAAACGGCGCCGGTGACCCGCCCATTCAGCGGAGCAAAGAAGGCCAGCGTGCCTTCCTCAAAGGAAAGGCGCACGTCGGCACGGCGAAGTTCGATTTGCCGGACGTTGTAAACGGCTGCGGGATCGGCCCGAAGCGCGTTCAATGCGTCGTAGAGGTCGTGGGTTTCCTTCGCGGTGTTGTGCCCGGCAGGAACTTGCTCGGCGGCCGTCTGCCCGCGCGCGCAGACGGACAAAAGGCAGCAGAAAAGGGCAAGAAGCCCCACCCTGAGTCCCCGAAACCCCATTGAAAGACTGTAGCAACATTCATCATCGAGCGGCAAGGGAGCGGGAAGAACGCGCCGAGGGGCGCTAAAATCAAACAATGCGCGGAATCACCGGCCACAGACGATCCCTGGTTGTTTTGCTGCTTTTCGCGATTCTCGCGCCGGCGGCCGCTCGCGCGGACACGATTGTCTTGAAGAACGGGCGGCGTATCGTCGCGCGCAACGTGGTGGAGAAAGACGGCAAGGTCATCTTCGAGACGGCGGCGGGGGAATTCAGCTTGCCGAGATCCATCGTGGATCACATCGAGCGAGGTGCTTCGGGCGTGCCCGAAACCCTGGGGGCGCCGGCCATCGCTGCTCCGCCGGTGATGCAAGGCGCCGACGCGAACCTCATGCAGGCCGTGACGCAAGGCGCCGTCCACGACGGTGCGATCGACTACGGCTACATTTCCAAACTCGAAGGCGACGCGCGGGGCGGCGGGCCCGAGGCAGGGGAGCGTGCCGCGCTGGCGCATCACGCCGCAGCCCAGTTCGAGCTGAATCGCGGGAACCTGGAACGCGCATTGAGCGAAGAGCGAACGGCGCTGATCTACGCCCCGCAACAAGCGGGATTCCTCACCAACGTGGCCTATCTGTATCTGCGGCGCAGCGAATTCAAGCAGGCGCTCGACTACCTCGACCGGGCGCGGCGGGCGGCGCCGAATTCGGCGGACGTGGCGAAGCTGACCGGATGGGCATACTACGGAATGAACAAGCAGAAAGACGCCATCGCGGAGTGGAAGCGCGCGCTGGAGATTCGCCCGGACGCGGAGGTGCAGGCGGCGCTCGAAAGAGCGGAACGCGAACTGAAGGAGGAAGAAAGCTACTCCGAGAACGAGAGCAGCCACTTCTCCTTGAAGTATTCGGGAGCGGCGACGCCGGAGTTGGCGCGGGAAGTCCTGCGAACACTGGAGAAAGACTTCGACGAGATTGAAGGAGAGCTGGAGTTCCGGCCGGCGGAATCCATCGGCGTGGTTTTATACACGCAGCAGGCGTTCGCGGATATCACGCGCTCGCCGGGCTGGGTGGGAGCGCTCAACGACGGGCGGATTCGCGTGCCGGTGCAGGGACTGACAAGCGTGTCGCCGGAGCTTGCGCGAGTGCTGAAACACGAACTGACGCACAGCTTCGTGACGCAAAAGACGCGGGGCCGCTGCCCGGTGTGGTTGAACGAGGGCCTTGCGCAATGGATGGACGGTTCTCGCAGCGGAGAAGACGCGACCGCGCTTGTGAACATCTACGACGCGAAGGAGTTCACGCCCCTGACGGACCTGGAGGGCTCGTGGATGAATCTCTCGGGCGACGCGGCGAACTATGCGTACGCGTGGTCGCTGGCCGCGGTGGAGTACCTCGTGCACTCCGCCGGGATGCATGACGTCACGCGAATCCTGGAACGCATCGCCGGGGGAAGTTCGACCGAGGGAGCCTTCCGCGAGGTGCTGCGCAGCAACTATCCTGAATTAACGGCGGAGATGGCGGAGTACCTCCGCAAGCAGTACGTTCGTTGAGCCCCGGGGGCGCGTTTCCAGGGACAATTCAGGAGCAGGCGAGGAGCAGGGCAAGGAGCGCGGCGCGCTCCGGCATACGATGGATCAGGATGTATTCCCCGGGGCTGTGCGCGCCGTCCCCGACGGCGCCGAGGCCGTCAAGCGTCGGGATGCCCAGCGCCGCTGTGAAGTTGCCGTCCGAGCCGCCGCCCGCTGAGCTTTCGCCGAGTGCAAACCCCAGTTTTGCCGCCAGGCTTCTTGCGCGCACGTAAAGCGCTTCGCTCATTTGCCGCTCAAGTGGGGCGCGGCTGAAGCCGCCGTGAACTTCGAGCCTCGCGCCCGGCAAGATAGGGCGCAACGCGCGGAGACGCTGCTCGATGCGGCGCATGTCGCGAAGGGTCGATGCGCGCAGGTCGACGACGCCGCGGGCGCGCTCCGGTATCACATTGACGCGGGTACCGCCTTCGATGATCCCGACGTTGACGGTGACGCCGCGGCGGCGGTCGTTCCAGCCTTCCAACCGTGTGATCTGGCGCGCAAGTTCGTGCGCGGCGTTGATTCCATTTTGAGGCGCGAGGCCGGCGTGCGCCGCGCGACCGCGAACCATGATCTCCGCTTCTCCCACCCCTTTTCGTGAGGTCTTCAGGTGCCCGCGGGGACCAAGCGCCGGTTCCAGAA
>DASPOW010000097.1:0-13207 GCA_035625855.1 Candidatus Methylomirabilota bacterium
TTCCGGCGGTGCTCGCGGCGTTTCACAACCTGGACGCTGCGCCCGCGGTTCCCGCGGCGACTCCGCAAACGAAAGAGTCCTGATTTTCCTCCAGGCGCGATGCGAAGCGGCCCGGCGGCACTTCGCAACACGCGCGCAAGACGGCCATGATACATTTCCAGCTTTGCAATTCCCCAGGAGAACTCCGGCAACATGGCAGAACTGGCCATCCGCACGACGTCGCTGACCCGGCGCTTCGGCGCGCTGGTGGCGGTTGACAGCATCAATCTCTCCGTCGAGTCCGGGCAGTTCTTCGGTTTCCTGGGGCCAAACGGCGCGGGGAAGTCCACAACCATCAAGATGCTCACGGGCCTGCTGGCGCCCACGTCGGGCTCGATGGAGGTACTGGGGCTCGACTTCGCGTCGCGCTCGCTGGATATCAAGCGGCAGATCGGGGTGGTACCCGAAGGCATGGGGTTGTTCGAGCGGCTGACGGGCGCGGAGTATCTCGACTTTGTCGGGCGGATGTACGGGCTCGACCGAGCCACCACCCGGCAGCGCACCGCGGAGTTGCTGGACTTCATGCAGCTCGCGGATCGGCCGAAGGCGCTGGTGGCCGACTATTCCCACGGGATGCAGAAGAAGCTGGCACTGGCGGCCGCGGTGATTCACCGGCCGAAGGTGCTGTTTCTGGACGAACCGTTCGAAGGAGTTGACGCGCTGGCCGCAGGGGCGCTGAAGCAATTGCTCGGAAGGATGATCGAGAACGGGGCGACGATCTTTTTGACCTCGCACGTGCTCGAGATTGTGGAGCGGCTGTGCAGCCACGTGGCCATCATCCACAAGGGGCGGCTGGTGGCGCAGGGTTCGCTGGCGGAGCTGCGCGCCGGAGTGGCCGCCGGGGGAGACGCCGGCCCCATGACCCTGGAGCAGATTTTCCTTTCCATCGTGGGACGGGAGGGGTCGGCGCAGCCCAATCCGGAGGAACTTTCGTGGCTGGCGTAGCGCGACCCATAGGGATCCTCGCGCAGCTCCGGCTGATTGCGGCGCTGCGCTGGAGGATGACGTGGAACAGCCTGCGGCGGCAGACCAGCCGGCTTGACGCTGCCGGGATGGCCATCGGCGGCTTTTTCGGCATGCTCATGGTAATTGGAACGAGCATCGGGTGCGCCGCCGGAACGTACGCCTTGCTGTCGAGCGGTCACGTGGGCTTGATCGGATTGCTGTACTGGGTGATCTTCGTTTTCTTCCAGGTTTTTCCGCTGTTTGCCGCTGGATTCGGGAGGAAGTTCGAATTCCGCAGCCTGCTGCGGTTTCCTTTGGGCCCGCGGACGTTTTATCTGCTCAGCCTGGGGTACGGCCTGACGGATTTCGCCGCAGTGGCTATCGTGTGCTGGCTTACGGCAATGACAATCGGGGCGTGGCTGGCGCGGCCGGGAATGGTCCCCGCAATGATTCTGGTGAACGCGGTTTTTCTCGCATGCAACGTCACACTGGAGCGGCTCATCGGTTCGTGGCTGGAACGAGTGCTGGCGCGGCGGCGGACGCGGGAATTGATTTTTGCGCTGTTCGTCCTGCTGAGCATCGGCGGACAATTGATCGGCCAGGTGTTTGCGCGAGGCAACCTCGGGGGTTGGGCGACACCCATCGTCATAAAAATCCCGTCCTACTTCTCGGTGTTTCCGCCCGGACTGGCGGGCAAGGGCATAATCGCGGCAGCCAACAGCTACGGCGGTGGAATCGCGCTGGCCTGCGCCGGGATCGCCGGCTACGTGGTCCTGTTTGGCGCTCTGCTGTGGCTGCGCCTGGCGGCGCAATACCGCGGGGAAGAACTGAGCGAGACGCCGGCGGCCGCGGTGGCTCGGCCGGCGGCCACCGCAATGGGGGCAACGGCCGAGGGCAGGGATTTGCGATGGCTGCGTCCACAGGTCGCGGCGGTGGTAAGAAAGGAAGCGCGTTACCTTCGGCGGAATACGTTCCTGCTGATGAACCTGCTGATGCCGGTCTTGCTGGTGCTGCTGCTGAGCTTCCAGCTCGGAAATATTTCCAGGCGGCGGCCGAGCGGCAGCCTGCCGTTCAAGGGCATTTCGGCGGAGATGGCCTTTCCTGGGATGCTCGCGTACCTTCTGCTGATCGCGGCCGCGCCTGCCTACAACAGCTTCGCGTACGAAGGACGCGGGATCCAGACGTATTACACGGCGCCGGTGAAGTTCCGGGACGTCCTGCAGGGGAAGAATCTCTTTCTGGTCATGGTCATCGCGATACAAGTGGCACTCTGCATCGCCGCGCTGGCGCTGCGGGTGGGCATTCCGTCGGCGCCAAGATTCGTGGCGACCATCGCGGGTCTCGTTTTTTCGCTGAGCGGGCAATTGATCGTGGCGAACTGGTCTTCGCTGACGTTTCCACGGAAGCTGGAGTTTGGTTCGATCCGGAACCAGCGCGCTTCCGGAATGGCGGTGCTGATGCTCTTCGCCAGCCAGATCGTAATCGCCGGAACGGGCATCGCGATTTTCGCAGCAGGGCGATGGTTCGGGAATCCCTGGCTTCCGGCTATGGTGTTCATCGGGCTTTCGGGGGCGACGCTGGGCGGATACTTCGCGTCGCTCGATGGGCTCTCCGAGCTTGCGGAGAAGAAGCGGGAGGTGTTGATTGAAGCGCTTTGCCGGTAACGTCGAGCGGTTGGCGGTGTTGCTGTTTGCGCTGGTTTGCGCGGGGCTATGGGCACGATCCGCGCGGGCACAGGGAGAATTCGCCAAGTACGCGGGGATACCCGCCGTGGCGGGACACGAACAGGCGCTCATCAAGGAACTGCAGGGGGATCTGAAAACGCTTTCGCCGAAAACCGACAACATGGGCAACGTCTACGTGACGTTCGGGTCGGGCGCGCCGCACCGGCTGGTGGTGACGCCGATGGACGAGCCGGGGTACGTGGTGAGCGCGATTACCGGGGACGGGTTCCTGCGCCTGCAGCGCCTGCCGCAGGCGGCGCCAAACGGTGTATTCGATCTGCTGCACGCGGCGCAGCCGGTGTGGGTCATTTCGCGCAGCGGCAAGAGAGTCCCGGGCGTGGTCGCCGGGCTTTCCGTTCACCTGCAGCCAAACCGGCAAAACGCCCCGAAGATGGCGCACCCGGACGAGATGTACGTGGACATTGGAGCGGCGAACGCGGCGGAAGCGCGCGCGGCAGGTGTGGACGTGCTGGACCCGGTCGCGCTGAACGGCAAGCTGTGGGCGCTCGGCAGCGGCGAGATGTGGGCGGGACCGCGCGCGGGAGACCGGTTCGGCTGCGCGGTGCTGGCAGAGCTGGCAAGGCAAGCATCGAAGCGGGAGTCGAAGGGCACACTGACGATTGGCTTTGTGACGCAGCAGTGGCTGGGAGGGCGGGGGCTCGAGCGGCTGCTTGTGGAGCTGCACCCGGACGAAATGATTTATGTCGGGAGATTAACAGCGGCGCGAGGAACGACGGACGGGAAAGGCGCGGCGCCAGCGGCTCCCTCGCCGGGAAGCGGCATCTTGCTGGGCGTGAGCGACCCGGCGGCGCTGGCCGGCTTTGCGGCGGAGATCAAGGCCGAGGCGGACAGGAAACACATTGCGCTGACCCCATTCGCCGCGACGGGCGTGCGCATCGCCGGAAACACGCGGGGAAATGTCCTGCCGGAGCGAGTGGTCCAGCTGGGCTTGGCGACGCAATGGCCCGTGACCCCGGCAGAAACGGTTTCCACGAAGGACATCGCGGCGCTCGTGGAGTTGCTCGGCGACCCGCCCAACGATGCGCCTTCCGGAATGTCGCCAGCATCCGCGGAGCAGGCTGCGCCGAAGGGAACTGCAAAAACCGCAGCGGCAAGCGGGCCTCCGGTGATCCAGTCCCTGATTGAGAGCTACGGCGCGAGCGGCCACGAAGAGCAGGTCCGCGAAACGGTGAAGAAGCTGCTGCCGAAGTGGGCCAAGACCGAGACCGACCCGGCGGGAAACCTGGTGCTGCACTTCGGCGGAGCCAAGACGGGCACGAAGACGCCGAAGCTGGTCTTCATGGCGCACATGGACGAGATCGGCTACCAGGTGCGCGCAATCGAGTCCGACGGGCGCGTGCTGGTGGACGTTCTGGGAGGCGGCTACACGGAATATTTCCTGGGCCACGTCGTGCTCGTGCATTTGTCCGGCGGGCAGCGGATCGCCGGGGTGCTGGAATTACCGAACAACTGGGACCAGGCGGGCTTCGAGTGGCCGCGCGGGCCGCGCACGATGGACGCCGCGGTGCACGTGTCCGTGGGAACGAAGTCCGCCGAGCAAACGCTGAACCTGGGAATCAAAACGGGGGACTGGGTGACGATTCCCAAGGAGTACCGCCCGCTTGCAGGCAAGCGAGCGAACGGGCGCGCGTTCGATGACCGGGTAGGCTGCGCGGCGCTGATACAAGCGGCGCGCGCGCTGGGGCCGACACTGCCGGGGCGCGACGTTACGTTTGTCTGGTCCACGGAAGAGGAAGTGGGGCTGCGCGGCGCCGCTGCGTATGCGGCGCGGACGGCCAAGGAAGGCCGCGGAGCGGACTACGTCTTTGCGATCGACACGTTCGTGAGTTCCGACTCGCCGATCGAGTCCAAGAGATTCGCGGACGCGGAAATCGGAAAAGGATTTGTGGTGCGCGCCGTGGACAATTCCAACATCGTGCCGGTGGCGGACGCGGACCGCGTAGTCAAGCTGGCACGACTGAACAAGATCCCGGTGCAGTACGGAGTGACCGGAGGAGGGAACGACGGCTCGGTCTTTCCGCGCTACGGCAGCGTGGACGTGGCTTTAGGCTGGCCGCTTCGCTATTCGCATTCTCCGGGAGAAGTGATTGATACGCGGGACCTGGACGCGCTGAGCGCGATCGTAACGGCGCTCGCGAAGAGCTGGTAGCGGCTCACAAGCCGGGACCCAGAAGTTCGGCGTAGCGCGCCGCGATCGCTTCCCAGGAAAAGTACTTTTGCAGCGCGAGACGGCTGCGCTCGCGCAAACAGGCCGAGAACGCGGCATCGGAGAGAACCCGAGACAGAGCTTCACCCAGCGCCGGCGGATCGCCCGGCGGGACCAACACAACCCCGGCTTCAGTAATCGGCGAGGCTGTTTCCTCGCCCGGATAGGCGATGACCGGAAGACCGCAGGCGATTCCGGCGATGGCGCTGGAACGCCGGCTGGAAATGTGTCCGCGAACGAAAAGCAGCACATCGGTGTTCGCGAGCGAACGGGCGATTTGATCCGGGGGAAGAATGCCCAGAGTCTCGAGCTCAACCCGGGAGCGATCCAGAGCCTGGGCAAGCGCTTCCCGAGCCTCGAGCGAATTACGGCCGAGCACAACCAGGCGCAAACGGCCGGCCTTTTCCGCGGCGTAGTTCACGGCGTGCGAGATTTCGCGGACTTCGCGGGAGGTGTTCCCGCCCCCGGTGATTGTGAAGACCGAGACGGCTGGAGTTGAGCGCGCCGCGGGCAGACCGGCGCTCGGCTCACTGGATGGAACATTCGCGCCGACGGGGATGAAGGCCGCGCGGGCGCGGTTTGGCGGAAGCCAGGGCATCTTCTCCGGTGGCACGGTGAGCACGGCATGGCGAGCCGCGCGAAACAGCGAGCGCATCACGTGAAGCTGGTATTGACGCCGGACCCGGTCCACCAGGCGGCCGCCCGAATAGGGATTGGCATCGTGAAAGATGACGGCCGGCGCGACGCGAGGAGCGGCGGAAACCAGGACGCGGAAGGTGCGCAGCGCTCCGCGGGGAAAGCCGCGGCGCGACCAGGCCAGCGCCGAATACTGCAGAAAAACCGCGGCGCCCTGCCAGCCGGGAACGCGCTCGCGAAGATCATCGAGCGCGCCGGTCCAGCCCTTTTCGGCCCATGGGACTCGCCAGGATTCGAAGGAAATTCTCCGGCGCTGCAAAGCCTCGCCCAGGCTATTGCAGTATTCCTCGACGCCGTCGGTCGGAACATCGCGGCGGCCGAGCAAGGCAACGATGCGCGGCCCGTTCATTTTTGGACAAGGAACGAGCCGATGACGAGCGCGTCCATGCCGGAACTGAAAAAGGTGCGAAGCGCGTCGGTCGGCGTGTGCACGATGGCTTCCCCGCGAAGGTTGAACGACGTGTTCATGACGACGTAGACGCCGGTGATTTTCCCGAACTCGTCGATCAGCCGCCAGTAGAGAGGATGAATCTCTCTTTCGACAGTCTGCGGACGAGCACTGCCGTCCACGTGCGTGACAGCCGGAATCAGGCTTCGTTTTTCCGGGCGGACCTGCGCCGTGAGAATCATAAACGGCGAGTCGGTGGCGCTTTCCAGGTAGTCGCCGGCCTTTTCCGCGAGCATGGAAGGGGCAAAGGGGCGCCACCACTCGCGGAATTTCACCGCGCTGTTGACCTTGGCGTTCATTTCCGGGTCGCGAGGATCGGCGAGGATCGAACGGCAGCCGAGAGCGCGGGGGCCGAACTCCATGCGGCCCTGAAACCAGCCGAGGATTTTGCCTTCGGCCAGGAGCGCGGCCGCGGTCTTGGCCGGATCGCTGACGCGCGTGTAGCGGAGCTTGTAGGTCTTGAGGGCAGCCTCGACGGCGGAGTCGTCAAACGACGGGCCGAAATCGGCGCGACGCATGGGCGAGTTCGGAACGCGGCCACGGTCGTCGAGGTAAGGGGCGAGCGCCGCGCCGAGTGCGACGCCGTCGTCTCCCGCCGCGGGCTGAACGAAGAGGCGATCAGCGACGCTCGAGGCGGCAATTTTGCCGTTGGCTTTGGAATTGAGGGCGACGCCGCCGCAGAGGCAAAGGTCACGGCAGCGGGTGAGCTGCACGGCGTAGCGGGCGAGACTCATCACGGCAAGCTCACACGCGTCCTGAACCGCATAAGCGATGTTCTTGTGGTGGCCGGTGATGTCGCTCTCCGGCGCGCGCTGCGGGCCGAGACGCTCAACCATACCGGCGTACAAACCGGAGGCGCTTTCTCCAAGAAGCCGCACGTTCACCCAATAGGGGAGATCCTCGGGACGAATGAACTCCTGAAGATTAACTTCCGGCTCGCCGTATGGCGCCAGGCCCATCACCTTCCATTCATCGCTGTATTTCTGGAAGCCGAGCTGCTGGGTGAACTCCGCGTAAAACAGGCCAAGGGATTTGGGCCACGGGATCGTGAGGACATGGTCCAGCCGGCCGGAGTTGCCGTGCCAGATGGATGTGGCTTCCCATGCGCCGCGGCCATCCATAACCACCACGGCGGCCTGGTCGAAACCGGAGTAAGCGTAGGCGCTGAGGGCGTGAGCGAAGTGGTGGTCCACAAAACGCATGCGGGCTTTTGTGGGCCCAAACTGCCGCAGGAAGCGGTTTGCGCCGCCGTGCTGGTGCCAGGCGCTGAGGAAGTAGCGCGTGGAGTTCAGGAGATTCAGATAAGTGAGCGGCATGCCGCGCGTGGCGTAGCACTTGAGGTCATGAAGAAAAAAGGGGCCGGGCGGCGGCCAGCCGAAGCAGACTTCATCTAAGTCGGAGGGCGCGACCTTGGCGAACTCGAGACAGGCGCGGATGGCGTGGTGGGGAAAGCCGGCATCGTGCTTCAGGCGGCTGATGCGCTCTTCGGCGACCGCGAAGAGGAGTTCGCCGTCGCGAACCAGGCAGGCGGAAGAATCGTGCATCTGCGAGTAGTTCAGTCCGAGGGTGAGCATCGAGCGTCGGGCGGGCTCTATTCCGCTTTGTTCCGCCTCCTGAGGTGTAACGCTGAAACGCGGGCGAAGAATTCTTCGAGGCGGCGGGCGGATGAGGCCCAGGCGTGGCGGCGCATGCTTTCCCGGGCCGCGCGACCGAGGCGCTCCTGCGTTTCCGGCGAGCCCGCGAGGTTTGCAACGGCGTTTTCCAACGCAACGGCATCCGCCGGGGGAATGAGCATTCCGTTGAAACCATCTTCGACGACATCGGGCATTCCGCACGTCTCCGTGGTTACAACCGGCATACCGGCGGCCATGGCTTCCAGCAAGGCCAGGGGCTGGCCCTCCATGAGAGACGGAAACAAAAGGATATCGTGCTCGCCGTACAATTGCGGCATGTCCTGCCAGGAGACCGTGGGCAGGACATCCACGCCGGATGCAGCTTCCGGGCCGAAGAATCCGCGCAAGTCGGAGGGCTCAACGCCGGGGCCTGCAAAGGTGATGCGCGCGCCAGGCACGCGGCGAAGAATACGGGGCAAGGCTTCCCGAAGATAGAAAATCCCGCGCTGATCGAGCCAAGTGCCGGGCATCAGCAGGCGCGGCGGCCCCTCTCTGCGGTAGGTGCGGGCGATGAAGAATCGCTCGGCAACACCGTTGGGGATGTAAGCCACGCGCTCGTCGTCCAGTCCATACTTGAGCCGCAGAATGGCCCAGACGTCGCGGCTGAAGCAATGAGCGCCATCGGCGGTGCGAATGGCGCAATCGAATCGCGGCTGGTGATAGAAGGAGTGCCAGACGCGGTTCTTCCAGGCAAAATGCCACGCCCTCCCTTTGCGGTGTTCGCGAGTCATGGCGTGCACGCGGTTTTCCTCGAGGCCGTGCAGCGTCATCACGTACGGAGGGCCTTGCCGCAAGGTGAGGTGACGCACGCCATAAACGCAGCCGATGGGGGCGTGCAGGTTCACGATGTCGAGTTCGGCGGCGTGCCGGCGGATGTACGTTGAGACGCGCGCGGCAAGGCGCAGCTCGTAAAAACGGCCGAGGCGCGGCGCGGGAAGCAAGTCTTCCATGAAAAGAGTGGCGACCCGGTGGCCGCGGCGCTCGAGTTCTTCCGCGTAGCTCAAGGCGACGCCGGCGACGCCGCCTTCGCGACGGCGGGGGACGGAGGCGGCGATAAGAATCCGCATCACGGGCGATGGGGCGCGAAGCTGCAGCTCACTTCGGAGCCCTCCCGCTTCGGCGGCTCGGGCCGTTCGAAAATGTCCCACACTTGGTTCACTTCGCGATTGTATCCAATTGAAGACAACTCCGGGCCCCACGGTTTAGGAACAATCGACCGCTTCGCCACCCGAATCGAGAGGGGCGAATCACGGCCGGCAAACCGCTACTTCACACGATAAACTCTCTGGTCGAGGCGCCGAAACACCAATTCGAACCCGCGCGGAGAGTCTTCCAGCCGGAACGGCTCGTCTCCGAGCCGAACATCGAGCACGTGCGAGACGCCCAGGCGATGCAGCTCCGCAAGCAGGCTCGCTTGATCATCGGCATCCGGCAGCGCCCGCTCGCCCCAGCGGCCGATGGGCTTTAGGTAAGGTTTGTCGAGATAGAACGTGGGCACGCGCGGTTGGAGAACAAGGACTCTTGAGACTGCCGGTTCCGAATTCAAGTAAGAAAAAGCTTCGAGAAAAGGAATCTCTTCACGCCGGCGATTTTCCGCGAAGGACTTGGAAACGACAGCCCGCAAATCGTCAGACCGCGCCGCTACTACCATGAACAATCCATAGGAAATGGAACACGCAACGACTGCCGCCGCAAGAAACGATCCGAGCTTCGAGGTGGCTCCCACCACATAGCGCCAGCCGGCCACGGCGAGTATGGCCGCAATCGCGAGCACGTGAATGAGGAATCTTGCGTCCTGCTCGACGACGAACCACGCGACCGTTTGCAAGAGCGCGAAGGCCACAAGAGCACGTACAAACCATTCACGCCGCAGCGAAAGGAGCCCGAAAGGCGCGAAGGCAAGAGGAGTGAGCCCGATCCCGCCCGCACCATTGAGAAAGTTGGCCGAGCGGTACGTGAGACGGACGGGAAGGAGCAGAAAATCAAGCGGGCTGCGGCCCATGCCGCTCCCTTCGAACCAGATGCGCGCAGCCCAACGCTGCAGAGCTTGCGGCGGAATTGCGGTGACCTGAAAATAAGGCATCAAGAATGGCGGAGGAGGATAAACGGGCGAACCGAGTGACAACCAGTTCCGCAAGTACCACGGCCCGGCCACGAGCGCGGCGGCGGCGCAGGCGATTGCGAGATTCCTGAAAATGACGACCATGCCGACCCGGGCGGCGAACTTCGCGACCCCTGCAACACAGAGGGCGAGCAACACGAAAGCAATCAGCCCGAAGTATTTCGTACCCATGGCAAAGCCGCAAAAGAGACCAAACAAGGCGTAGTGCGTGGCGGCCTTGGCATCCAAGCCAACGCGCACCCCGGCGAGAACAAAGGCCGAATAGACAGCGTCGTTGAATCCACCATAAGCGCCGCGGTAGAGGGGATGCATGACGATGAGCAATGCCGCGGCCCACCAGGCGCCGCGGGCGTCGAGGCCCACGCGCAATGCGAGCGCCGCAGCGGCAAGCAAAACGGAACAAAGGGCGATTACGGCGAAGAGTCCCGGAGCGCGCACGCCACCCATGGAGAAGAGAGCGGCGAAAAGCGTTTCCACTACGGCGGGGAACGCGGTGTAGCATTCGTCAGGGAGCGGGTGAATCGCGGCGTCGCGCAGCCACACCTTCGGACCAAGGAAGTGGTAGGCAATGGCGTCCTGCTTCAGGTCCCCCGTGGGCTCGGCGAGTCCAGCGACGGCAGTAACGAGCAGGACGACGATGACTACGGCGGCCGGAACCACGGACGGCTTGATCCGTGAAGAAACTTCCGGGAATTTGCGGGCGGCGGCGAAAAGGGGTTTGACGCCGAGCGCGGCGGAAGCAAGAACGATGGAGAGAATGGCCGCGCGCGAGAACCAGAAGACGCCAATGCAATAGAGCAGCGTTCCCAGCAGGCCCATTCCGCCGACCACGGCGCAAGCGAAGCGATCGAACGGGCCGAAAGACTCGGGCACGAGCTTTTGCAAGGGGTTGCCGAGTCCAATCACTGCGGCGAACAGGAGAAGGTTGGCGACGGCGGCAGAGAGCAAGGGCATGGGGTCAGCGAAAACCCAGCTTGCCGAGAATTTCCTGCGCAGTGCGCGATCCGAGAAGGCGCAGGACTCCGAAGAAAAACAGCACCCCAACGAGCCAAAGCTCGATCAATCGGGCCCAAGTCAGGCTCAGCAAAACGTTCTTCCGGGGCTCCCGGCCGTAATTCTTGGCAATGCCGTTCATGCCTTGAACTCCCCAGGACCGGCGACTCGCGTCATTCCGGGGACAGGCAGGACGTTCCTGCGCACGCGGCCGTACCAGGGCCGCGCGGCCACCCACCGGCGGGCCGCGTAGAACCATTTCGGGGGAAGAATCCAGGCCGGAAGCATGGTGGCTTCGCGAAACGCGCGGTGGCTCCAGGAGGCGTCGCCGTGAAGGACGCGATAGATGCTGCGTTCGGTGCGCACCGTCTGCCACGGCGCGCCGCCATCGAGAGCCAGGCGCATCTGGTCCGCTTCGGCGGACACGATTTCCGTGATGCAGTCCACCGCGCCGGGCGGGGTGCCGCACAGCGGGAGATTGCGGCGCAGGGCCTGCGCCAGCGCATCGTGCACGCCGAGCTTCCGCCGCGTCGCGGCCGGGCTTGCCCCGGCTCCCAAATAGAGATTGCCGGCGTGAATGCGGTAATGCGTCAGAGGCTCCGGCAGAATCACCGCGTCGCTGAGCGCCGCGGCCAGAGTGAAAACGTATTCGTCGGCCTCGAGAACCAGCGCTTCGGGGACGGGAAGAATACGGCGAGCGAGCTCCGCGCGCAGGGCCATGCGGCTCGTGCCGAGATAACTCTTCCGCAGACGGAAAACGCGGGCGGCGGCCAGGGAATCGAGATGCAGGCGTTCCGCCTTCTCCGGCGCGACCACGCGTTCGGAGCCGTCGCCGAAGGATTCCAGTATCGCGTGGCCGACAATACCCGCCGATTTGTCGGAAGCCAGCAACTCGACGACGCGGCGCAGCTTGCCGGGAACCCACCAGTCGTCCCCGTCCAGGAACGCGATGATCTCGCCCCGGCACTCGGGGATGCCGAGGTTGAATGCGGAGGCTTGCCCGCCGTTTTTCTTGCAGAGCAGGCGAACCTCCGGGGCAAAGCGCCGCAGAATCTCCGGAGTGCGGTCGGTCGAACCATCGTCCACGGCCACAATCTCGCGCTGGGAAACGGGGAAGTCCTGCCGCAGCACGCTTTCGATGGCCTGTTCGATGAACGCCTCGTGGTTGAACGTGTCAACGAGGACGGAGACAACCGGCTGTGTCATCGCGGCTTCACCACACAAATCACGCGGGCGACGCGGGCACCGCTCGGGACGCCTGGAGCTGCTCCGCCTGCGATTCGACGATCTGCTTGAGGATCTCGCCCAGTCCGAAAGTGACTCGCCAGTTGGGGTAGTGCCGCTGAAGCTTGCGGAGGTCGCTGATGTAGCAGATGTGATCGCCTCGGCGCGGCTCGTCCACATGCTTCCAGGCGAGCTTTTTCCCGGTGAGCGATTCGACCCAGGCGATGGCTTCCAGAATAGAGATGCTGTTGGCGCGGCCGCCACCGAGGTTGTAAACCTCGCCGGGGCGCGGGTTGGCGGCAAACTCGTCGATGGCGCGGACAACGTCGTGGCTGTGGATATTGTCACGCACCTGCTTTCCCTTGTAGCCAAACACGGTGTAGGTTCCGCCGGTCATGGCGACCTTGACGAGGTAGGAAAGAAATCCGTGGAGCTCGACACCGGAGTGAGAAGGTCCGGTGAGGCAGCCGCCGCGGAAAATGCCTACCTTCATGCCGAAGTAGCGGCCGTACTCCTGCGCGAGGATGTCGGCGGCGGCCTTGGAAGCGCCAAAGAGGGAATGAAGGGTTTGGTCGATGCGGCAGGTTTCGGCGATGCCTTCCGCGTCCTCGGGCCGCGCGTAGTCGTAACGCGTCGCGAGCTCCCGCAGGGGCAGCTCGTTGGGCGCGTCCCCGTAAACCTTGTTCGTGCTCATCAGAACAAAAACGGCGTCGGGAGAGTGCTGGCGGGTCGCTTCGAGCAGGTTGAGGGTGCCGAGCGCATTGACCTCGAAATCGAGGATGGGAATCTCGCGCGCCTTGTCGTGAGAGGGTTGCGCGGCGCAATGCACCACGAGGTCAAACCGGTTCGCGCGGAACAGCGCATCCATCGCGGCGCGGTCGCGAATGTCCAGATTCTCCGGCGTGAAGCGCCGGGTGGCCCGCTTGAGCCGCTCGAGGTTCCAGGTCGTGTCGCCGGCGGCTCCGAAGAAAACGCGGCGCATGTTGTTGTCCACGCCGATCACGGGGCAGCCCTGGCGGTCGAAATATTCGACCGCTTCCGAGCCGATCAAGCCGCTGCTTCCGGTGACGAGAACCGTTCTGGGCTTCATCGAAACGCTCGCTCCCGTTTCAGGCC
>DASPOW010000098.1:0-6157 GCA_035625855.1 Candidatus Methylomirabilota bacterium
CCACGGCGCGGAGCCCGGCGAGAACCGCTGGATCATCGGCGCCGGAACCGTGGACTCCTGGGCGGGCCGCTTTTCGGTTGCTCCCACCGGGAACTGGTCGGCGCAGGTCTCCGTCGGCCGATTGCACCATCCGGAAACGGCCGAACCCGGCGACATTGTACGCTCCACGGCTTCGGTTTCTTACAACCGGCCCTGGTCTCGCGGGAACTGGGCCACGAACGTCATCTGGGGGCGGAACCACAAGAGCGAATCGGGGCGCAATCTGAATTCCTACCTGTTTGAGTCGACGCTGCAATTCCGCGAGAAAAACTTCTTGGCGGGGCGAGCAGAGCTCGTGGACAAGGACGAGCTATTCTCCAGCGAGCCGCAACTCGAACAGCGTCTCGCTGCCACATCGGGATCTGTCTTTCGCATAGGCGCGTATACGCTTGGCTACACGCGCGATTTCAGGATCGTGTCCCGCCTTCAGACAGGGCTGGGGGCCAACTTCACATTGTATTCCACGCCCTCGGCCATCAGACCGTTCTATGGCGGCCACCCGGCAGCGTTCCTGCTTTTTCTTCGTGCGCGGATCAGGGGAAGCGAGGCGCATCATCACTGATGCCTTTCCGAAGAGTGCCAAGCGTGTTTGGGAATGCGTCGCGGTTCGTGTAGCCTAATTCGGCGCGAGAGGAAATGAATGAAGGCTGCCGTCTTGCATGACTTCGGGAAACCCTTGGCGATCGAGGAGGTCCCGCGCCCGCAGGCTGGCCCGGGCGAGGTTCTGATTCAAGTCGAAGCCTGCGGCGTGTGCCACTCCGACGTGCACGTTGCCGACGGCGACTGGCCGCAACTTGCCGGTATCGTAAAGAAGCCGTTGATTCCTGGCCACGAGATTGCCGGCCAAGTCGCAGAAATCGGCTCCGGGGTCCGCGACTTTCGGATTGGTGATTTGGTCGGGGTGCCGTGGCTGCATTGGAGCTGCGGCGAATGCGATTTCTGCCGGGAAGAGAACGAGAATCTCTGCAAGAGGCAGAAGATTACCGGCGTGATGGTGGACGGCGGCTACGCCGAGTTCGCGAAGGCGCCGGCGAGTCACATCGAGAAAATTCCGGCCGGATTGCGGGCAAGCGAAGCTGCCCCGCTGTTTTGCGCGGGCGTGACGGTGTATCGCGCGCTGAAGCAAGCCCGGATTTCCCCGGGACAGCGGCTCGCGGTGTTCGGCATCGGCGGCCTAGGGCATTTGGCCGTTCAAATGGCACGGAGCCTCGGCGCGGAGGTCACCGCGGTGGATATCGCCGAGGACCAGCTCGCCCTAGCAAAATCGCTCGGAGCAGAACGTATCCTCCACGCTTCGAACGCAGTGCCGGAACTGCGCAAGGTCGGCGGCGTGCACGTCGCAATGGTGACTTCGGCATCCAAGCGCGCGTACGAGGCGGCGTTCTATGCCCTGCGGCCGACCGGGACGCTTTTGGTTGTGGGCTTGCCGGCGGAAGACATTGGCTTCCCGGCGATTCTCATGTCCGCCAAGGAAGTACACATCCGGGCGTCGGCCGTCGGTACTCGCTCGGACCTGCGAGAAGTTCTCGCTATAGCCGCGGCGGGCAAAATCCGCTGCCGCACCGCGGAGCGCCCGCTCGCGCAGGTGAACGACGCCCTGGAGGATTTGCGCGGCGGCCGAGTTATCGGAAGAATAGTGCTCGCGCCGGGCCGAAGCGGGCCGGGGAGCAAACGGTGAATGTCAAGCAACTGTTCGATCTGACTGGGCGCGTGGCGATTGTCTCGGGCGGCGGCACGGGCCTGGGGCGCCAGATGGCCGAAGGCCTGGCCGAGATGGGCGCGAACCTCGTGCTCTGCGCGCGAAGAAAAGAGCGTTGCGAACAGGCCGCCGAGGAATTGAAAAAACTCGGTGCCAAGACGCTGGCTCTCGGCTGCGACGTAAGGAGCCCGGACGAGATCGACGCTGTTGTCGAGGCGACGCTCGCAACATTCGGGCGGCTGGATATCCTGCTCAACAATGCCGGCACAGCCTGGGGCGCTCCGGTTGAGGAAATGCGTCTCGAGCATTGGAACAAGGTCATCGAGACGAACCTGACGGGCACGTTTCTTTTTTCCCAGGCGGCTGGGAAAGTGATGATCCGCCAGCGGCGCGGGAAGATTATCAACATCGCTTCCGTCGCCGGGCTGGGCGGCTCGCCTCCGGAGTTTCAAGCCATCGGCTATCACGCGAGCAAGGGCGGCGTGATTATCTTCACCAAAGACTTGGCCTGGAAGTGGGGCATGCACAACATCCAGGTAAACGCCATTGCCCCCGGATGGTTTCCGACGAAGATGTCACAGGTCATAATTGAGCGAAATCGTGAGGCTTTTCTCGGGAGCATACCCCTGGGCCGTCTGGGCGGGGAAAACGATTTGAAAGGCGCCGCGGTTTTTCTGGCGTCGGACGCGTCGGATTACGTGACCGGTCACGTGCTGGTCGTGGACGGAGGGCAGTCGGCGTGATCTGCAGACTTTCCCCGCGCAAAGGAAGTGGGCCCTCCGATGGAAGGCGGCTAAAACCATGAGCGAACTCGTACAGTACTCGAATGAAAACGGAATCGCGGTCATCACCATCAACAATCCTCCGGTGAACGCGCTGAGTCCCGGCGTGCCTGAAAGCATCGCCGAGGTGATCGCGCGAGCCGAGAACGATGCCGGCGTTGTCGCGGCTGTGCTCATCGGCGGCGGCAAGACGTTCGTGGCCGGCGCGGACATCAAGGAATTCGGCAAGATTACTTCGGGGAAATCGCGCGGGCCGGGCCTTCTTCCGCTTCTGCTGAAAATTGAGGATTGCCGCAAGCCCGTGGTGATGGCAATTCATGGAACCGCGTTCGGCGGGGGTCTTGAGCTGGCCATGGCCGGGCACTATCGCGTGGCCGCTCCGGGTGCGCAGGTGGGCCAGCCGGAGGTGAAGCTCGGCATTATTCCCGGCGCTGCCGGGACGCAGCGCTTGCCGCGTCTAGCCGGAGTCGCCAAGGCCGTGGAGATGTGCGCGGAAGGGAATCCAGTCAAGGCCGAAGACGCGCTGAAGGCAGGCGTCGTGGACCGGCTCATAGACGGCGACTTGCGGACCGGGGCAGTGGCCTTTGCGCGCGAGGTTGCAAGCAAGCCCGCGCCGAAGACACGCGAGCGCAAGGAAAAGCTCGGCCTTCCGGAAGCAAACGCGGCGATTTTCGCCGCGGCCCGCGAAACTGCGAAAAAGAAAATGCGCGGCCAAACCGCGCCGCTCGCCGCCATCGAGGCCATCGAAGCCGCGACGCGATTGCCGTTTGACCAAGGGTGCGAGGCCGAACAGAAGCTGTTCCTGCAGTGCCTCTTCAGCGACCAATCGAGGTCGCTTATCCACGTTTTTTTTGGCGAGCGCGAGGTGGCGAAGATTCCGGATGTGCCGAAGGAGACGCCGGTACTCCCCGTGAATCGCGCCGCGGTGGTCGGGGCGGGCACGATGGGCGGCGGCATCGCCATGGTCTTCGCCAATGCGGGAATCCCCGTCCTTCTGAAAGAGGCGGACCAGGCCGCCCTCGACCGCGGCCTCGCCAACATCCGCAAGAACTATGAGGGCTCCGTGAAACGCGGGCGTTTGACGGCCGCGGAGGCGGAGCAACGCCTGAAACTGATTCAACCGACGCTGGCCTACGATGGTTTCGAAGGCGTGGACATGGTGGTGGAGGCAGTCTTCGAAGGCATGGCCTTGAAGAAGGAGGTCTTCGCGCAGCTCGACCGCGTCTCCCGGCACGGGGCCATCCTCGCCAGCAACACTTCAACACTGAACATCGACGAAATCGCTTCGGCGACTTCGCGGCCACAAGCGGTCATCGGCACCCACTTTTTCAGCCCGGCGAACATCATGCGTTTGCTCGAGGTTGTCCGCGGAAAGGCCACGGCGAAGGAAGTTATTGCCACGGCGATGCAGCTCTCCCGACGACTGGGCAAGGTCGGCGTGCTTGTGGGCAACTGCCGCGGCTTTGTCGGCAACCGGATGTTTCATCCTTATCGCCGCGAGGCGCAGTTCCTGGTTGAAGAAGGCGCAAACGTCGAGGCGGTGGATGGCGCGCTGTACGACTTCGGCATGGCCATGGGGCCATTGGCCACCGGAGACCTGGCGGGTCTCGACGTTGGATGGCGCATCCGCAAAGAGTATCGTCACCTCGAGAGGCCCGGTGAGCGGCATCCCATTGCCGAGGATCGCCTTTGCGAGATGGGGCGTTTCGGCCAGAAAACCGGCGCGGGCTGGTACAAGTACGACGAACAGCGGCGCGCGCTGCCGGATCCGGAAGTCGCGCAACTCGTCCGCCGCTGGGCCGCCGAAGCCGGAATCGAGCAGCGGCAAGTCGCTCCCGAGGAAATTGTGGACCGGTGCATCTATGCGCTCGTGAACGAGGGCGCTCGAATCCTGGAAGAAGGCTTCGCTTTGCGCGCCGTGGACATCGACATTATTTATCTCAACGGGTACGCCTTCCCGGGGTATCGCGGCGGGCCGATGTGGTACGCGGATACGATGGGGCTCAAGAAAGTCTATGCGCGGGTGTGCGAGTTTGAGCGCCGGCACGGGACGCCATGGACGCCGGCGCCGCTGCTGCGGCAATTGGCGGAGCAGGGAAAAACCTTCGCCGAGTTCAGCCAGGAGCGCGGCGCGGCCGCATGAGTCAGGCGCCGGAGCTCCGCGACCATCCCGGGGCGGTGCGGCCGGGCGAGGAAGTCGATCTTGCGCGACTTGAGCCGTTCCTGCGGAGCGAATTCCCTGGCGAGCGCGGGCCGCTGCGCGTCCAACAATACCCCAGCGGCCATTCCAACCTGACCTACGCGGTTTTTTTCGGCGCGCGCGAGTTCGTGCTGCGGCGACCTCCCTTCGGTAGCAAAGTGAAGTCGGCCCACGATATGGGGCGGGAATTCCGCGTGCTTTCAAGGCTCCACGCCGTGTATCCGCCGGCGCCGCAAGTTCTGTGCTACTCGAGCGATGAATCGGTATTGGGCGCGCCGTTCTACCTGATGGAGCCAATACGTGGCGTCATCCTGCGGCGCGAGCTGCCTGCCGGACTGCAGCTGACGCCGGCTGTCGCCCAGCGCCTCAGCGAGAACTTTCTGGATGACCTGGCGGCTCTTCACGCGCTGGATTATGCAGCCGTGGGCCTTGGGGATCTCGGCAAACCGCAAGGCTACGTCGAGCGGCAGGTCCGCGGCTGGATTGAGCGGTACTACGGTTCGAAGACCCACGAACTCCCGGAGGTTGCGCGCATCGCCTCCTGGCTACAGGAGCATATGCCTTCCGGCGGAAGCGCCTCACTCATTCACAATGACTACAAGTACGACAACGTGGTGCTCGATCCGGCGGACATCGCGCGAATCATCGGCGTTCTCGACTGGGAGATGTGCACGATCGGCGATCCGCTTTCGGACCTGGGCACCGCGCTAGCCTATTGGGTGGACGCCGAGGACCCCGAGGAATTGCAGAAGATTCGCTGGGGACCGACGGGAGTTCCCGGCAGCCTGACGCGCGGCCAGCTCGTCGAGCGATACGCGCGAAAGACCGGTCGCGACGTCTCGCATATGCCGTTTTATTTGGCCTTCGCGCGATTCAAGGTGGCGGTCATCGTGCAGCAAATCTACTTCCGTTTTCACCAGGGCCTGACGAAGGACCAGCGCTTTGCGTCCATGCCGGGTCTGGTTCGTTTGCTGTTGCAGGCGTCTTTGGCTGGAGCAACCGCCGGCGCGCTCTGATTCACGTGTAGTAGCGGACGACCCATTCCGCCACGCAAGCAGGTTTGTCGCCGCCCTCGCACTCTACTGTGACGCCGAAAGTCGCCTCCACGGCAGGACCGGCCTCCTTCAGCGAAAGCAAGGTGATGCGCGCGCGGATGTTTGCATTGGCGCGCACTGCGGCGGGGAACCGCACGCGGTTCAAGCCGTAGTTGACGGCCATGCGGATCGGCGCGGTGATACGCAGCACTTCTTTCGTCAAATGGCTGAGGAGCGAAAGCGTGAGAAATCCGTGAGCGATCGTCGCGCCGTAGGGCGATTCCCTTCGCGCGCGCTCGGGATCAACGTGAATCCACTGTTTGTCGCCGGTGGCCTCGGCGAACTGCCGGATGCGCTCCTGCGAAACGCGGAACCAGTCGCTCACTCCGATTTCCTTGCCGAC
>DASPOW010000099.1:0-5590 GCA_035625855.1 Candidatus Methylomirabilota bacterium
AGGTTTCCGTACGAATGCGCAGCAATTGCCCATGTTTGGCAAGCCCGCCGTCCGGCGTATCGAAGATGACGTTGAGCTCGTGCACGCGCACCGGCGGACCCGCCTGCGGCGACCGGGCCTTGAGTTTGCGCAGCGCGCGGTCGAGCTTCTTGCGGTCGGGTATTCTCAGTTTAATCTCTACTTCGCGCATCGGTGATCCGCTCGAGCTCCTGCCGCGGTTTGGCGGCCGCATCGGAGTTCCGATACTATAGCCGACGTCGGACTCTTTGCCGTCGTTTCGTTGAGGTCGATTCCCGTTGGATTCTCCCAAGCGCAATCAGCGGAATCAGATCGCCGGGCGGGCCGGCGTGAGCGGAGCGACGCCCCCCGAAGCGATGCGCCCTCCCGCCGCCAGGCGCATTCCCCTCGAGCAGACGCTGCACGGCGACACGCGAACGGACGAGTACGCCTGGCTTCGCGAAAAAGAAAGCCCCGAGGTGCGGGCCTATCTCGAGGCCGAGAGCGCATACACCGACGCCGTCATGCATCCCACGGAGCATTTTCAGGAAACGCTCTACCAGGAGATGCTCGGCAGGATCCAGCAGACCGACGTTTCGGCGGCTTACCCGTTGCGCGGGTTTCTCTATTTCAGGCGCACCCAGGAGGGCAAACAGTACGCGATTCATTGCCGCCGCCGCGACGCCGCGGACAGTCCGGAGGAAGTCCTCCTGGACCTGAATGCCCTTTCCGAGGGCCACGGGTTCTACTCGATTGAGGCATTCGAGGTCAGCCCGGACAACGCGACACTCGCCTATTCGGAAGACGTCACAGGGTTCCGGCAGTACACGCTGCGTTTCAAGAACCTGGACACAGGCCGGCTTTCGCCCGAGCGAATCGAGCGCGCCACCTCGGTCGCCTGGGCCTCGGACAGCCGCACGCTCTTCTACACGATCGAAGACGAGCAGACCAAACGCTCCTACCGGCTGTACCGCCACACCCTGGGTTCTACCGGCGAAGATCAGTTGCTGTACGAAGAAACCGATGAGCGCTTCCGCATCGGCGTCGAGCGCTCGCGCAGCGGGGCCTTTCTTTTTCTGACCAGCGCGAGCCACACCGCGAGCGAGGTGCGCTACTTGCCCGCAGACCGCCCGGAAGGCGCGTTTCGGCTCATCGCGCCGCGCGCGGACGAGCACGAGTACTACGCTGACCATCGGGGCGGCTTCTTTTACATCCGCACGAACTCCGGCGGCCGCAATTTCCGCCTGGCGATTTCACCGGTCGGAACTCCGGGGCAGGAACATTGGCGGGAGATTGTGGCTCACCGCAGCGGCGTCATGCTTGCCGGCGCCGACGTTTTCGCCGGCCACCTGCTTCTGTTTGAGCGCGAGGCCGGGCTCCCGCACCTGCGAGTCCTGAATCTCTCCGGCGACGACCCCGGCGCTGCCTTCGCCTCCTCGCATCGCATCGTCTTCAAGGAGCCGGCATACAACGTTTCGCCCGGAACGAATCTCGAGTTCGAGACGCCGTTCGTGCGCTTCGACTACGAGTCCTTCGTCACTCCTCGCTCGGTTTACGACTACAACGTCCGTACGCGGGAGCGTTTGCTTCGCAAGCGGCAGCCGGTCTTGGGCGGCTACGACGCTGCGCGCTATACGAGCGAGCGAATCTACGCGACCGCGGAAGACGGCACGCAAATCCCCGTCTCTCTCGTGTATCGCCGCGACACTCCGCGCGACGCCTCGGCGCCGCTACTTCTCTACGGCTACGGCTCCTATGGCATCTCGATTCCCGTGGCCTTCAGCTCCAACCGCCTCAGCCTGCTCGATCGCGGCGTCACTTATGCGGTCGCTTATATCCGGGGCGGCGGCGAACTGGGCAAACCCTGGCACGACGCGGGACGCATGCAGCACAAGATGAACACTTTCACCGACTTCATCGCTGCCGCCGAACACCTCATCGCCCGGCGTTACACTTCCGCGAATCGCCTGATGATTGAAGGCGGCAGCGCCGGCGGCCTGCTCATGGGCGCGGTCACAAACCTGCGCCCGGACCTCTTCCGCATCGTCGTGTCGCACGTGCCGTTCGTGGACGTGCTCAACACCATGCTCGATGCTTCCCTGCCGCTCACCGTGGGCGAGTACGAGGAATGGGGCAACCCGCAGAATCGCGAGGACTACGTGCGCATCCGCGCGTATTGCCCGTACACGAATCTCGCGCGCAAGGAATACCCGGCCATTCTCGTCAAGACCTCCTTCCACGACAGCCAGGTGATGTACTGGGAGCCGGCAAAGTACGTCGCCAGGCTGCGCGCCCTCAAGACCGATTCCCATCCGCTGCTCTTCAAGATCAACATGAACGCGGGGCACGGCGGCGCATCCGGGCGTTACGATTACCTCCGCGAGATTGCCTTCGACTACGCCTTTATTCTGACCGAGCTTGGCATTTGCGATTGACGCCACGGGTGGTACAAGCACAACATCAGCAGCGCCGATGAACGAGGCCGCCACACCCTTGATGCGCCAGTACCACGCGGTAAAGACGCGCTACCCGCACGCGCTGCTGCTCTTCCGGCTGGGAGATTTCTACGAGCTTTTTTACGAAGACGCCATCACCGCGGCGCGCGAACTGCAAATCACGCTGACCTCGCGGAACCGCGAGCGCGGCCAGGCCGTCCCTATGTGCGGCGTCCCCTATCACGCGGCCGACAACTACGTCGCCCGGCTCATCCGCGCGGGCTACAAAGTGGCCATCTGCGACCAGATGGAAGAACCGGGGCCCGGCAAGAAGCTTGTCCGCCGCGAAGTCGTCCGGGTCATCACGCCGGGAACAGGGACCGACGCGGCGCTGCTGGACGCGCGCGAAAACAACTTTCTCGCCGCGGTGGCCCAGTCCGTCTCCCCCGCCGCCATCGGCATCGCTTACGTGGATGTCTCCACCGGGGAGTTTCAAGCCACCGAGTTCTCCGGCGAGCGCGCGGAGGAAGCCGCGCGGGAGGAGCTGCAGCTTCTCCGGCCCCGCGAGACGCTGCTCCCCAAGCCGGCCAAGCTTTTTGAGACCGCGCGCACGTCGCTCCTGGAAGGCGTCGGCGGGGTCGAGACTCCTCTCGACGGCTGGGTTTTCGAGACGAATTACGCCGGGCGCCTGCTGCGAGAGCAGTTCGCGATCGCCGAGCTGACGGCCTTTGGCCTCGACCGCCACCCGGAGGCCGCGGCCGCCGCCGGGGCCATCGTGCACTACCTTCGCGAAAACGCCGCGCGTGCCGACCAGGCCGCCGCGCGCGACGCGCTTGCGCACCTCGACCGCATTCGCTACTACGAGCAGAGCGATGCCCTGATTCTCGACCCGGTCTCCGTGCGCAACCTCGAACTTCTGGCGCCCATCTTTCCCGAGGAAGGCGCCCGCGGCGCGCCCGCAACGCTGCTGGCGGCGCTCGACGAAAGCGTCACCGGCATGGGCGCGCGCCTGCTGCGTTCCTGGATCGTCCGGCCGCGCCTGGACCGGGCCGAAATCGAAGCGCGCCTGGACGCAGTCGACTGCCTCAGGCAGCACACCGTTCTCTGCGAGGAGCTGCGCCGCGAACTGCAGGGCATTCTCGACCTGGAACGCCTCACGGGGCGGATTTCCCTGGGACTTGCGGGGCCTCGCGAACTGGTCGCCCTCCGCCAGTCGCTCTCCCACTTGCCCATGCTGCGGAAATTCGTCGAGCCCCACGCCACCGCGAATTCCGGCCGCCTCCGCGACCTTTACTCCGGCATCGACGTGCTTGCCGACGTGCGGCAGCGCCTCGAACAAGCCATCGCTGACGAGCCGCCCGCTCTCAGTTCCGAGCCGGGCATCATCCGCTCCGGCTTTCACAAGGAACTCGATGAGTACCGCAGCCTGAGCCGCGACAGCAAGCAAACCATCGCCGCCATGGAGGAGCGGGAGCGTAAGCGTGCGGGCATCGCTTCCCTGAAGATCCGCTTCAACCAGGTGTTCGGCTATTACATCGAGGTGTCCAAGCCCAACCTGCATCTCGTCCCGGCGGATTTCGAGCGCAAGCAGACGCTGGTCAACGCCGAGCGCTTCACCACGCCGGAGCTGAAGGATTACGAACGAAAGGTGCTTGCCGCCGACGAGCGCATTCTGGAGATCGAGCGCCGTCTCTTCGGCGAAGTTCGCGCCGCGGTGGCCGCGGAGGCCCACCGCCTGCGCCGTACGGCCGCCGCGGTAGCGGAACTCGACGTCCTGGCGAACTTCGCGAGGCTGGCCGCCGACCGGGGCTATACCCGGCCGCAGTTCAACGACCGCGGCGAACTGATCATCGCCGCGGGACGTCACCCGGTCATCGAAGAGCTTCTGCGCCAGCGCGGCGAGCGGTTCGTGCCCAACGATCTATGCTTCGAGCCGGGGCGGCAGCAGATTCTTCTCATCACCGGGCCGAACATGGGTGGCAAGTCCACGTACCTGCGCCAGGCGGCTCTGATCGTGCTCATGGCGCAAATGGGTTCCTTCGTGCCCGCGCGCCAGGCCAACCTGCCGCTCACAGACCGGATTTTCACGCGCATCGGAGCCTCTGACAATCTCGCCCGCGGGCGGTCGACGTTTCTCGTCGAGATGAGCGAAGTCGCCGCGATTCTGAACGACGCGACTCCTTCAAGCCTCGTCCTCCTCGACGAAGTGGGCCGCGGCACGGCTACCTTCGACGGCCTCTCCATCGCGTGGGCCGTCGTCGAGCACCTGCATAAGCTCACGCGCGCGCGGACTCTTTTTGCCACCCATTATCACGAGCTGACCGAGCTGGCCGAGCTGCTTCCGGGAGTCCAGAACGTCCACGTTTCAGTGCGCGAGACGCCGTCCGAGATTGTGTTTCTCCGCCGCGTCGAGCCCGGCAGCGCCGACAAGAGCTACGGAATCGAGGTGGCGCGCCTCGCCGGCTTGCCCCGCAGCGTCATCGAACGTGCCCGCGAAGTGCTGGCCCGGCACGAGCAGAGCGAACACCAGCTCACCGAAAAGCTGACGCCCGGCGCCGAACACGCCTCCGGCAACGGCCACCAGGAGATTCTCTTCCCCGCTCTCGATCGCGCGGTGCTCGACGCCCTGCGCAAGGCCGACCTCGATCATCTGAAACCCATCGAGGCGCTGAACCTCCTCGCCGAGTTAAAGAAGCAGATCTCATGAGCGCGCGCCCGTTTCTTGTCCTGGGCATGATGTCGGGCACTTCCGTGGACGGCGTGGACGTGGCGCTGGTGCGCGCGTCCGGGGCGCCGCCGCGTTTGCGCAGCAAGCTGCTCGGCCACGCGCAATTCGGTTTTCCCTCCCGGCTTCGGGCCGAGATTCTTCGAGTCGCGGAGGGCGACACCGTCACGGCCGCGGAATTGAGCCAGCTTCATTCCCGGCTCGGTGAACACTACGCGGCGACGGCCCTAGGTGCCTGCAGGCGCTTCCGAGTTTCTCCGAGCCGCGTCGCGCTCATCGGCAGTCACGGTCAAACCGTTTTTCATCAGGGTAGGCCGGCCGCGTTCCTGGGCCGTCCCACGGCTTCGACCCTGCAACTGGGTGACCCATCGTTCATCGCCGCGCGGACGGGCATCACAACCGTAGGCGACTTCCGCCCGGCCGATGTGGCCCT
>DASPOW010000100.1:0-5851 GCA_035625855.1 Candidatus Methylomirabilota bacterium
CGCCGGGACGATCCACAGCACGAGAACCAGCAAGGCGTAGATGCCGTAGAGGAATTCAAGAGCGCGAAGCGCTCCGGCGGAGACCGCGCGAAAGAGACGCGAGACGGCGCCGGCTGCGGCGAGGCGGGCGATTTGCAGCCAGGCGGGAAGCTTGCGCTCCGCCAAGGTGCCTGCAAGGTAAAGCCGCTTGGTTTCCTCGCGGCGAAGCTTGCCGCTGGAAGTCTTGGGAATGCTTCCGGGCGGAACAAGCTCGACGCGGTCCGGCGGGAGACCGAGGCCGGCGGCGACTTTTTCGGTGACCGCGGCTGCAATCCTGGCGCGCGAAGCGGCGTCGCTGCTGCGGGTCTCGGCGACGACGACGAGTTTTTCCGTGGCGCCGCCCACGTCCCGTATGCCCAGCGCCACGACGCAGCCTTTCCGGACGCCTTCCGCGGCGGCGGCGAGTTGCTCGACTTCGTGGGGATACAGATTGCGGCCGCCCTTGATGATGATGTCCTTGACGCGGCCGGTAATGTAGACCTCGCCGCCGGCGAGATACGCGCGATCGCCGGAGTCCAACCAGGCAAATTCGCCTTCGCCGGAGGGCGGGCCCTGCGGGAAAAGGGCGCGGGTCGCAGCCGGATTGCGGAAGTAACCGCTGGTGGCGGACGGGCCGCGGAACCACAGGAAGCCCTCGGTGCGCTCGGGGAGTTCACGGCCGTTGGAATCCACGATGCGCACCTCGTGGCGCGGCAGCGGAGGGCCGGCGCTGACGAAAGCGATAGCGGCTGGGTCGCCGGGCGCGGCGGGGATGGCGCGGCCTCCGTTGGTGAAGGCGTCGCGCTGGATGCGGTCCACGACCGGGCCGCGGTTGAGCGGCGGCACGGCGACACCCAGCGAAGCTTCGGCGAGGCCATAAACAGGGAGGAGGGCTTCGCGGCGAAAGCCGTAAGGAGCAAAGCGCGCGGCGAACCGCTCGAGCGTTTCGGGCTGAACCGGCTCGGCGCCGTTGAGCGCGGCACGCCAGGAGCCGAGGTCCAAACCATGGATGTCGCCGTCCGCAATCTTGCGCACGCACAACTCGTAGGCGAAGTTGGGAGCCGCGGACAGCGTGCCGCGATGACGATGAAACGCCTGGAGCCACCGCTCCGGCCGGGTGAGGAAGGAGACCGGAGACATCACCGCCAGAGGCAATCCAAAGTAAAGAATCGTCAGCCATGCGCCGATGAGGCCCATGTCGTGGTACAGCGGCAGCCAGCTCACGCAAACGTCGTGCTCGTTGATTTGCACTGCTTCGCCCATGGCGCGGATGTTGGCGAGCAGGTTGGCGTGGGTGAGCATCACGCCCTTGGGTTCGCCGGTGGAGCCGGAGGTGTACTGCAGGAGGGCGAGATCGCCGGCTTCCCGGGTGCGCGAGCCGCTCAGGTGCGCAGGGAGCGCGCCGGGCGCCGGCGGAGAGGCGCTTTCCGCCGCGGCGATGAGCTTCTGCGCGTCGGCGACCTCCTTGAGGGAGTGGACCCGGGGCTTGAGGAGATGGGCCACGGCTTCAGCGCGGCGGAAAGTCAGGAGAAGACAGATCTCGGCGTTGTTGAGGATGGCGGCCTGCCGCGCGGCGTACTCTTCGATGCGGTCGGCGCGGAATGGCGGGTAAATGGGGACGGGAATCGCGCCGGCCAGCAAAATACCCGCGTAGGAGACGAAGAACTCGCGCGAGGTAGGCAGCATCAGCGCCACCCGGCCCCCGGCAGGGACCCCGCGGCGCGCCAGTTCTTCCGCGCACTTCTGCGCCGCGCCGAAGAGTTGGCCGAAGGTCAAAGTGGCCTCGCGGCCCTCCTCGTCCGGGATACTGAGGTGCACACGGTCCGCGTCACGTGTTGCGCGGTAGCGGAGAACGTCGAGCAGGGTCTCGGCGGTCTCGACGCCGATGCCCGCGCCGGGTTCCGCGGCTCGATGGAGCGCCTGCGCCGTAATGGCTGCCCGCAGAGCCGAGCCCGCAGCCGGAGCGCCCGGGGTTTCGCGTTCGCGGAAGCGCGCGATGGCCTCGCAGATTTCCTCCGGCGTGTTGGCCTCGTTGACGACGGATTCGGGAAGGCGCACGGCGAAGGCGGTTTCGAGGCGCGACATCAACTCCACGCGCTCGAGGCTGCCCAGGCCCAGGTCACGCTCGAGATGCGAGCCAGGAGCGAGAGCCGGCAGCGCGCCGCGGCTGCCGAGTTCCTCCAGCAGTTCGCGCAGGACATCCAGGACGCGCTGGCGGGCGTCAGACAAATCGAGATGGGCGATGCGCGCGGAAGCGGCCACCGAAGAGAACCTCGCGTGCCTGCAGCGGTGAGGCTATCACGAGGCCGGACGGTTGTGAACGAAGCGGCGGGAGCCCGGGGGTCAGGCGCCGCTTTTCTTCGCGGCCTGCTGCGCGGGGAAATTGCGCGGAAGGAGCGTGGTCGAGAGGTCGGTGCCGGAAAGGTCCGCACCGGCCAGGTCGGTTTCGCGAAAGATGGTGACGCCCAGGTCGGCCCCGGTGAACCGCGCGCCGTTCACGTCGGCCAGGCGGAAGTTGGCGTTGCGAAGCCGGGCGCCGGAGAAGTCTGCGGCCGAGAGATCGCAGCGAAAGAACTCGACGCCGCTGGCTTGTGCTTCGCGGAGATCGGCCCCGTGAAGCACCGATTCCGTCATGTCGGTGTTGCGGAGGTCGGACTGGCGCAGTCTCGCCCCGGAAAGGTCTGCACCGGGCAGCTTGGCGCCGCGGAGGTCGGCGCCTTCAAGGCTGGCGTTGCGCAGAATGGCGCCGCTGAGGTTGGCCTGGCGAAGGTCGGCGCGGGAGAGGTCCGCGCCCGTCAGATCGGCGCGCGCGCCGCCGTCCTGACCGCGAAAGAAACGCTCGTGGGCGTCGAGAATTTGCGAGACGCTCCGGCCGTTGTGCTTGATCTTCCTTGGATTTCGCAGACCCATTCGCCCCTTCTTCCCGTCGCCACCGCGGAACCTATTTTAGGGGAAGAGAGTGAGATAATGAACGGCATGATGGGAACAGCATTGGCGCCATCAACGGCGGTGCGCTCAGGCTTTTGGCGTGCAGCGGCGGCTTTGCTTGCCTTTGCGGCGGCCGCTGCGACCACGGGCGGGCAGGGCCGCGAAGAGGAGATCGTCGCGAACCTGGCCTCGGGCCGCGTGATTGTGCACGTGGCGCTCGACGGCATCGTCTTCGCCACGATCGAGAAGTCCACGGAAGCAAGTTCGATCGCACCGAGGGTAGTCGGGGTTGATTCCGGACACATCGGCGTTCTGCTGGGAGCGGCGGAATGGCAAATCCCCGCGGGGTCGGACCCCGTTTACGTTGACAAGAAGATACCTCGCGAAGGCCCGCCTCCGAGCGCGGCGGACGCGGCCATGCGTCCCGACGGGCTGCAGCGCCTGGACGATCCCAACGCGGACCTGGAAATCATCGGGGTCTCCTACCTGGAGGCGCTGCGGTCGCTGGCGACGCAGCTTCACCACAGGGTTGAGCTGGGGCCGAATGAGCCGCTCCTGGAGCTGGTGCTCATCGGTTATACGCGGGAATACGGGCCGGAGGTGTGGCTCTACGAGTACCGCATGGTGCAGGAGCCGATGCGCGGAGATTTCTACCAGACGCGGGTGTTGCGGCCGCGCACGACGCAACTCTACCCTCCGGAAAAGGGCCAGCCAAGGACCATCGTCGAAGTGCGTTATCCGGCGGGGTCCAACGACGTTCCGGTTACGGGCCTGGTGCAGCGCGACGACCCGGTGATTTCCCGGCTGGCGAGCTCGGATCCGAAATTCGCCCGAGTGGTCGAGAAGATTCGCGCGGGCAAAGCGAACGGAGCGAATTTCACCGACTCCGCGGATTTCCTGAGGGCGCTGGCCGTTCCGCTGGCAGGGAAGGCGCGTTTTGCGGTTGGCATGTTCAGCGAACGCAGCCGGCTGGAGTGGCTCGTGCCGCCCGAGCACCCCGTTCAGCAGGTGAAGACCGAAGACAAGAACCGGCCGCCGGAAGCGCCGACGCTGCGGCGGGTGCCCAAGCCCTGAGCTTCAGGCGAGTCTGCGAATCGTCTCGCCGCGGCAGATGGTTCCGCCGGCGATGACCCGGCAAAGAGTGCCTCGCCGCCCGCGGATCTCTTTTCGCAGCCCGGGGCGAATCTGCTCCATCAGTTCGCACGGGGCGCACGGCCCGGAAACCTCGAGAATCACTTCGCCGATTTTCAGTTGATGGCCGGGCATGAGGCCATTGACGTCGAGGCCCTCGGTGGTGATGTTTTCGCGCACGACACCGGGCGGCAAGCCAAGGGACTCCAGCGTCTCCCGGTCCATGACCAGAACCTGGCGCGGCTTCCCCGGCCGGGCGTGGGCGCAGCCTTCAAAGCCATGGTCCTGGATAACGCGGATCTCGGGAACGTCCTCCATCAAGCCGTGCTGCTTAGAACGGAATAACCGAAGCACATTCGCCATGGCTCACTCCCCTGCCGCGCGGGTTTGACCCGGCGCGATGCCGATGTCTCTGCGAAAGTGCATACCTTCAAAGCGGATCCCGCCTGCGGCTTGATAAGCCAAGCGTGCGGCGGCGTCCAAACTCCCGGCGTAGGCGGTCACGCCAAGGACGCGGCCCCCGCTGGTAAGGAATGTGCCATCCTGCCGGGTCGTTCCAGCATGAAGAACTGCCACACCATTCATCGATTCAACAGCGGTTAGCCCTGAAATAGGCTTGCCGGTAGTGAATTTGCCCGGGTAGCCGCCGGAAGCCATCACCACGCAGATGCTGGCGCCCGGGCGCCACTTCAGTTTGCCAGGGTCAAGTTTGTGCCGGGTGACGTCGTGCAGGACCTCCGCCAAGTCGAAGTCCATGCGGGCGGCAATGGCCTGGGTCTCCGGGTCGCCCAGGCGGCAATTGAATTCGAGCACGTGAGGACCAGAGGGCGTGAGCATGAGGCCGAAGTACAGGAAACCCTGGTAGCGGATGTTATCCGCCGCGAGCCCGCGCATGGTCGGCCCGACGATCGTGGAGAGAACGGCATCCCGCAAAGCCGGGGGCAGGATGGCGTCGCAGGAATAGGAGCCCATTCCGCCGGTGTTCGGGCCGCGGTTGCCGTCAAAGACGCGCTTGTGGTCGCGCGCGGGCGCCAGCGGGGCGACGCGCTCACCGTCGGTGAGAATCATGAGGGAAAGCTCGTCACCCTCGAGCGCTTCCTCGGCAAGGACGCGCTTTCCGCCGGGCCCCAGTTCGTTTTCTTCCATCAGGCGGCGGATGAAGCCGGATGCTTCGGCGGCGTTTGCCGCGACAAGCACGCCTTTTCCCGCGCAGAGACCGTCAGCCTTGATGACCAAAGGGTACGCCGCACCGCGCAGCGCCGCATAGGCCGCGCCAGGGGCGTCGAAATAGCCGAGCACGCGCGCCGTGGGGATGGCGTGGCGCCGGAGGAACTCCTTGGCGAAGACCTTGCTGCCTTCGAGCTGGGCGGCCTGCCGGGAGGGCCCGACCAGTGGCCAGCCGAGCCGGCTGAATTCGTCGGCGATGCCTTTCACAAGGGGGAGTTCGGGGCCGACGACGGTCAGATCCGGGGAGAGGCGCGCCGCCAAGTCCACTAATTCCTGAAGGTTGCCGGTATCCGCAGGCAGGCACTCCGCTTCGGCGGCGATTCCTCCGTTCCCGGGTGCGCACCAGACTTTGTCGACTAAGGGGCTTTGGCGAAGGCGCCAGACCAGGGCGTGTTCACGTCCGCCTCCGCCGATGACAAGGACTCTCAAATTGGCCGGCCTCGCGACGGAAGAACAAACAATAGACGCGCTCGGTGGTTGAGTCAACGGCAACGGGCGGAGGCGACAGACTGGAACCCTTCGCGCGCGTCGCCGAAGCGGTTGTCGT
>DASPOW010000101.1:0-7981 GCA_035625855.1 Candidatus Methylomirabilota bacterium
ATGCGGCGGTCGTTTCCAGCGGAACGGCCACCGTCGAGACGGCCCTGCTCGACACGCCGATGGTCGTGGTTTATCGCGTGGCGAAGCCGACCGCGCTGCTGGTGCGGCCCTTGCTCCGCGCACCCTTTATCTGCATGGTGAATCTAATAGCCGGGCGGAGTATCGTCCCGGAACTGATTCAGGACAACTTCCGCCCGGAGCGCGTGGCGCAAGAAACCCTGGCCCTGCTCGAATCGCCTGAGAAACGCAGGGCGATGCGCCAAGGGTTGGCGGAGGTGCGGGAGCGGCTGGGTCCTCCGGGGGCGGTGGACCGGGCTGCGGAGGCGATCGTTCCGCTTCTCGAGAAGAGAGCGAGCAACACTTTTTGACGGGTCTGCTATCCTAGTGTTTGGAACCGGACGCCCCCTGAAGGACGGAATACCGTTGCGGCGGACAATCGCAAGCCTTTCAATCTCTTTGCTATGGGCGCTGGCGCTCGGGCTGTTCAGCGGCCTGCAGGCCCAGCAGCTTCGGCCGCAGAGTTTCCGGGCCGAGCACTACGAGGTAGCGGCCTCGCTCAACGAGACCGGCCAGACGCTCACGGCCACGGCTCGGGTGACGTTCGTCGCCCAAGACCCCTCCCGCATCGTGGACGTTGAGCTGCACCCCAACCTGCTGGTCTCGGCCGTGACCGGCGAGGACGGCAAACCGGTTTTGTTCGAGCGCGACACCCGAAACCCGTTACTGCTGCGCGCGACGCTCGCCCAGCCGGTCGCGACCGGCGGCCGCGTCACCCTGACCTACAGCTATCGCGGAATTCTGGCCAACGAGGACAACAGCCCGGTGCCCGGCGTGTGCATGGCCTCGATTCGCGGCGAAAGTGCTTACCTGCTGCTGCCCGCTCGCTGGTTTCCCTTGACCGGCTTTCCCTCCAACCGCTACACCGCGGTCTTCAAGCTGGAAGTGCCCGACACGTTTGCCGTGGCCGGCACGGGCAAGTCTGAGTCCCCCACACCGGTGGCCAACAAAGGGGCCGGGGGCCGGCTGATCTACGTCTTCCGCAACGACAAGCCCGGGCCCGTGGGCACGTTCGTGGCGGGGCCGCTGCAGTTGACTCCCATGCAGGGCGAAGGAATCAGCATCGCCATGTATGCTCCCCGCGCTTCCTCGGCCAACGCCAAGGATTTCGGCGAAGATGCGGTGCGCGCCCTCAACACCTTCTCCGCCATCTTCGGCCCGCTGCCGGATCCGAATCTCACCTTGATTCAGCTCCCGGACGGCTCTGTGCGGACCTACGCCGCACCGGGAGTTCTGCTTATTTCCCAGCGCATGTGGGATCCGAAAGTCAGCGAGCGCGCGATTGCCGGTTTGGTTGCCGAGCAGTGGTGGGGCGCCCAGGTCATGGCCGCCACGCCGACGGACGTCTGGATTACGGACGGGCTGGCGCGATACTCCGAGGCCCTCTACGCCGAAGCCACGGCCGGGCGCGAGGCCGGCCTGCGCGCGGTGGATGAGTTCGCCGTCGGCGCCATGATGTATGAAGACGCGGCTCCCGTTTCGCAAGCGGCCCATTTGGCTCCCGGCACCAGCGACTACCGCTCCGTGGTCAAGAACAAAGGGGCCATGATTTTCCACATGCTGCGCGCGCAGATGGGCGACGTCGCCTTTAAATCGCTCTTGCACGACTTCTACGCCAAGTATGCCGGCAAATCCGCGCGCAATGAGGATTTCGAGGCGCTGGCCATGGCCCGCGCGCAGTCCTCGCCGCAGCCGGGCAGCGCGCCGGTCAACCTCCAGCCCTTTTTCGCGCAGTGGCTCAACTCCACCGGCGTTCCCGAGTTCAAGATCGAATACACGGTGTACCGCACGCCCAAGGGTTTTCGCACCGTCGGCAAGATCACCCAGCCTCTCGACACCTTCGCCATGCCCATCGAACTGCGCATCGAGACCGAAGGCAATCCCGAGACGAAAATCGTGGAGGTTGTGGGCACCGAGACTCCGTTCACGGTCGAGACGTTCGGACGTCCCAAGCCGCTGGGCATCAAGATTGATCCCGGCAACTCCATCCTGAAGAGCAGCGCGTCGCTGCGCGCCCGAGCTTTCATCGCCCGCGGCGAGGAACTGGCCGAGGTGGGCCGCTACTACGATGCCATCGGTCAGTACCAGAAGGCCCTGGCCATCCAGTCCAATCGCCCGCTGGCGCACTTCCGCATGGGCGAGGCATTCTTCTACCAGAAGAACTACAACGCGGCGGCAAACGCCTTCCGCGAAGCCCTCCAGTCCGTCCCCGAGCCCGGCGAAAAGTGGACGGAGGTTTGGGCCCACGTTTACATCGGCAAGGTTTACGACGTGCTTGGCCAGCGCGAGCGCGCCGTCAACGAATACAGCAAGGCGCGACAGACCAACGACGACACCGGCGGCGCCCAGCAGGAAGTCGAGCGCCTGTTGAAGAAGCCCTACTCGGAGAACGGCCCGGCAGCGGGCGTCCCTGCCGCCACCACGGCGACGCCGTCCCAGGAGACCCCCGCTGCGGCGGACCGGCCCGTCCTGAAGAAGCGCGACAACTGAACCTCAACGTTTCGGCAGACCCGCCAGACCGGTCAGCGAGACCGCGGGCAGCCCTTTCTGCTGCACCAGCACGCGAAAGCGCTCTCCCATCCCCTCCGGGTGAATCAGGTTCTTGAACAGCAGCCGCGCGCGAAGGCGTTCGGTTTCGCTGGCCCCCGGTTCATAGAGGTCCTCGAAATCGTTTCCCTGCCCCAGGGCCAGAAGGAATTCCATCTGCGAAACGACCCCGACCGTCTGCAAGCCGCAGCGCTCGCCCCACTGCCGCAGCGCCGTGAAGTTCACATGCGCCGTCAGGTCCTGCTCGCCCGGGGCGTCGTAGTAGTCCTCCGAGGCGCGGTGTTTCTCATAAGCCAGCAGCGTGCCGCGCATATGCAGCTCGTTGTAAAGCTCCGGCGCTTCGTGCCCGTAATCCGCGCTGAGCACAAAGCCCCGCTCGAGCCTGCGCCCGATCTCCAGAATCCAGTCGCAAGCCTCGAGGCACGCTTCCGCTTGCTGCCCTTCGCGCAAGGCCACGCCCTGCGCCGCGAAGTATTCCGCAATCGCGCAGGTGGAAAGCGCCGCCGAGCTCTCCGCAAATGTGGCGTTGCGCTCCACGACGAAGATCTCCCGGCACTCTCCTTCCTGCATCACGACGCGGTGCACCGCAAGCGCGTCGAGCAGTTCGTTTGAAAAAACGCAGCCGGTGGGAATACGCGCCGGGACTTCAACAGCGACCTCGCACCGGCCCCGCGCGATGTGCCGCTCCAGCCACGAGCCGGCCTGCTCGCGGCGCCCGTTGGAGCGCTCCACCGCGACGTAGCGCACCGCGCGCGCGAACTCCGGCAGCCGCGCTTCGCAAAAATCCAGAACATGTCCGGCGAGCCGCCCGGCGCCCGCTCCCGCCTCCACCAGACGGAACTCCGCCGGCTGGCCCAGCCGCTCCCACATTTCGGCGAACTGCCGCGCCAGGAGCCGCCCGAAAACCGGGTGCACGTCTACGCTCGTGTAGTAATCGGCGAATCGCGAGGCCTCGGCGCAGCTGTAATAGCCGAGCGTCGGATGATAGAGGCACTCGCGCATGTAGTCGGCGAACGTGATCGGGCCGAAGCGGCGGATGCGTTCGAGAAGCAGCGCGGCAAGCGGGGTCCGCCGGCGGGAGCCGTTCATGGCGCCTCAGTCGCGCCGCTGCGGATTGCGCGTAAACATCTCAATGACGTAGTCGTGCAGGCAGTCGTAGAGCTGCTTCTGCAGCATCCACGGAAACTGCGCGTGCTCGATTTCGCGCTCGCGCAGGAGAAACGTGTACACGTGAACCTGCGGCTCGGCTGGGCTGAAACGGATCTCAATCTCCACTCCGTCCTTTGCGGGCCGCGCGCCGAATTGAAAGAGCGGATGCTCATAGCGCGCCAGTTCGGCGCGAACCTTCTCAGCCGCGCCGCTCAAGAGGGCGCGGCCCCGCCCGCGGTCTCGCGCCCCATCGCCTGCCACGCGCGCTCGAAGACCTCGCGGGCCTCTTCGTCGAACAGAACGAAATAGACGGTTTCGACCGCGGTCTTGCCGGCCAGGTGCTGCGCGGCCTCGCGAAGCATGATCTCGGCGCATTCCTTCAGCGGAAACCCCGCCACGCCCGTGCCCACGGCGGGAAACGCAATGGTCTTGAGATCGTGCTCCGCGGCCAGGCGCAGTGCGTGGGCTGTCGAGCGACGCAGCGCCGCCGCCGTCGTGCCTCCGCCCAGCTGCATGCTCGCCGCGTGAATCACGTAGCGCGCCTTGAGCTTGCCTCCTCTCGTAACGGCGGCGCTGCCCACGGGGATGCTGCCGATCTCGTTGCACTCGCGCTGAATCTGGTCGCCGCCTTTGCGGCGGATGGCTCCCGCCACGCCTCCGCCGAGAATCAAGTCGTTGTTGGCGGCGTTGACGATCGCGTCCGTGTCCATTTCCGTCAAGTCGCCCTGCAGAATCACGATCCTGCGCGCGGTCGTCACGCCCCGGATGATAGCAGACAACCCCCGAGGCGCCGAAAACGGTCGCCGGTAGAGCAGCCCGGCTGAGAGTTGTTTGTCACGGATTCACATCGCGCCGCGGCTCACGTCAGTCGCGCGGCTCTTCGACGATCGCCGCGTCCCATCCCAGGCGCCCGGCCATTTCGCGGTATTCGGCGATGGATGTTTCCGCGGTCCGTTGCGAGCGGACGACCTCCACGCGTCGCCGCGCAGAGTCCCCCGCCAAAAAACGCAGTCCCGCACAAAGCTCCGGCCGGTAGGTCATCGAAGCCAGGTCGGAGATGGACAGCGTCGAAATCACGCTGAGCATCGGGGCCTGCGGTCGCGCAAACTTGTCGAACAAAGTGAACATCTCGATCTTCAACTCCCACTCATCCGGCGTCGCATCGAAGAGAAAATCCGCCTCGCGCGCCGCCTCCTCGAAGGAATGCGCCGTCTCGATGAGGGCAAACGCCGATTGCTCGTCCGCGCTTCGGCTGCCCAACTCCGCGCGTATCCACGCGAGCGCCCGTTCCAGCGTCTCTGGCAGCACGTCTTCGAGGATCGTGCGCAGCCCTGCCCGGGCCGCGGCCAGCGCGATTGCTCGGCCCGCTCCGCCTGCGCCGATGACTGCAACCGTCCGCGCCTGCATACGTCGCGCCGAAGCTTAGCGCGGAAAGATCCGCGCCGCGTTGTCGTAGAGGATCTTGCGCCTGGTGTCTTCGCGCAAGGGAAGGGCGTGAAACTTCTCGAGATTGCCCTTGATTTCGGGGACGCCAGGACCCGGCCAGTCCGTGCCCCACAAAACCTTGTCCGCGATCTCCTCGATCCGCGGGAAATACTCGAGCAGCTTCTGCGGAGGAATACCGGAAATATCCATATGCACGTTCGAGTGGCGCCGCACCAGAAAAAACGCCTCCTCCATCCAAAGCGGCCGGCCGCCGTGCGCCAGAATCATCGTCAGCTTCGGAAAATCCACCGCCACGTCGTCGCAAAACATCGGCTGGGTGTGCACGTTCCGCGCGCCGGGAAAAATCGAAGTTCCGGTGTGAATCATCAGCGGCAGGCCCGCCGCCTGGACCCGCTCGTACATCGCCGCCAGGGGGCCAAAGCCGTCGCGGTAGGAGTTCGGCCTGATGCCCTGGTGCGCGGGATGCAGCTTCAAGCCGCGTATGCCCAGCCCCGCAACGCGGTCCACCTCCGCCGCGGGATCCGCGACCGTGCGCGGATGGACCGAACCGAAGGCGATCAAGCGCTCCGGCGCGCTGGAGCAATACTTCGCGATCCAGTCGTTCACCTCCGGCGTGAACCCCATCAAGTCCGGCGAAACGTAGTTAATCAGGCCGGCGCGTTCGATCCCCAGTTCATCCAGCAGGTTCAGAAATGCCTTCGGGTCGGCGGAGACCTTTTCGACCAGCGCGTAGTCCCGCCGCCCGCGCTTGATCAACTCGAGCGGCGCCGCCTTGAACATGTGCAGCGGCTGGATGTGGATATGGATGTCAATGATGGGCGGCACGGAGTCAGCGATTCTGCCACACCGGCGGGCGCTTTTCGAGAAACGCGCGAATCCCCTCCGCCGCGTCGGCGGTCTTCATCAGCTCGCCGAGGTACACCTGTTCGACCTCGTCGAGCCGCCTGGCGAACTCTTCCCCATGCAGCCGCCACAGCGTGCGCCGCGTCAGCTTCAACACCGCCGGGCTCAGCCCTTCGAGTTCCCGCAATAAAGCAGCCACGCCCGCGCCGAGCTGCCCCTCCGGCGCCAGGTGCGACACCAGACCGAGCCGCTGCGCCTCGCGCGCATCCATGGTCCGCCCCGTAAGAATCAGGTCCGCCGCGGCGTGCATTCCGCACAACCGCGGCAGCGTCAGCAGCGCAATCGGTGGAAAACACCCAAGCTTGATTTCCGGCTGGCCGAACTTCGCATCCGGCGTGGCAACCACAAAATCGCAGAACGTGGCCAACTCCATCCCTCCGCCCAGGCAAACCCCGTGAACCGCGGCAATCGTCACGCACTCCTCCGCGGCAAGCCGGCGAAACACCGCATGAAATGCGGTCAGCATCTCGCCGACGCGTTCCGCGACGTGATCCGCAACCTCGGCGCCCGCGGAGAAGCCCTTGGGCCCCGCACCCTCGAAAACGACCAAATCGCACTCCTGCAGAACGCGCGCGACCGCCGCGTCCAGCTCGCGCATCATCGCAATGTTGAGAATATTCAGCGGCGGACGGTCCAGCGTGAGCCGCGCCGTGCGGCCTTCGATTCGAGCATGGACCGTTTCGCTCACAGGAGGGGAACAACCGGTTTCGCGGCCGTCGCGACTCAGCGGCCCTGGAACTTCGGCGCGCGCTTTTCGAAAAATGCGCGCACACCCTCGCCGCAGTCCTCGGATTGGAAGCACAGCATCTGCTGCCGCACCTCGGTCTCCAGAGCCGCCTCGAGCTCCGCTCGCTCCGTGCCGAAGATGGCGCGCTTCACCGCCTGGACCGCAATCGGCGGTCCAGCGGCGATTTTCTGCGCCAGAGCGCGCGCCTCCGCCTCGAGCCGCTCGGGAGGAACCACCCGGTTGATAACGCCGATCTGCAGCGCCGTTTGCGCGTCAATCATGTCCCCGGTGTAGAACAGTTGCGCGGCGCGCGACGGTCCCACCAGCTGCGGCAGGAAGTGGATACCGCCGTAATCGGGGAACAGCCCCACCTTGGCGAAATTCTGCCCGAACGTCGCGTCGGCCGCCGCGATGCGAATGTCCGCTGCCAGCGCAATGTTCATTCCCGCGCCCGCGGCCGGGCCGTTCACTGCGGCGACCACGGGCTGCGGCATGGTCCTCATTCGCAGGACCATCTGCATTCCGCCGCGCAGAATCGGTTCGAGCCGCGCCAGGTCCCCGCTGTCGCGTCCGGCGCGAATCGCCGCAAGGTCTCCGCCCGCGCAGAACGCCCGCCCCGCGCCCGTCATCACCACCGCCCGGACCCCCTTGTCCTCCGCGATGCGTCCGAGCGCCTCGTTGATCGCCGCAGCAAGTTCGCCGTTCAGCGCGTTGAGCCGCTCCGGCCGGTTCAGCACCAGGGTAGCGACTCGCTCCGCCTGCGATACGAGCACCAGCGGCGCGGAAGGCGCGGTTTGTGGTGCGTTGCTCATCGTCCCTCCATCTTCTGCATCCATCGCGCGAGCTGCTTGAACACCTTCAGCTTCTGCGCGCGCGCGGCCGTGTTGGCGCCGCCCGCGGCGGGCAGCACGAACACCGCGGCGCCATACAGCTTTTCCTTCTGCGGCCCGAGTTTGCAGCTGCGCTGGGCGTATTGTTCGTAGGTCGCTTTTCCGTGAAACGCCACCAGCCGCGGCGCAAATTCCTCCAGCTTCTGCGACAGCACGTAGCGCCCCTCGGCGAAGTCCTGCCGCGTCAGTTCCGCCGCGTCCCGCGTCGGCCGTTTCACCAAGTCCGTCAGCCCGATTCCGAATTCGATGACGCGGTTGTCGT
>DASPOW010000102.1:0-17734 GCA_035625855.1 Candidatus Methylomirabilota bacterium
CGGTTTCCGGCTGTTGCTCATGCGCGCTGATTTCCACAAGCGTCCGCGCTCTGCCGACTTGCCCGCTGCGGACCGACTCACCGAGGTAGGCGGCATCAAGCGGGATCAATCCCGCCAGCTCTCGAAACGGAACCACAGCTCGCAAGACGCCGTGATGACTGCGGGTCCCGTCAAAGTAGAAGATCTTCGCCACAGAGTGGTTATGTCTTTCACGGTTGGCCGGGTCAATACCGGATGCGACACAATTCCGTACTGCGCCAGAGTGGAACAGCCGCTAGTCCCCATTACGGATCGGCAGCACGGTTTCCGGCTTGTTCGTGCCCGGCGCGGGCAAGTCCAAGCCGACCATCGAAGGGGCGGGCGTGCATCTGCGGCGCGCTTTCGGATTCGGCGCTACCTCGGAGTTTGATCCGTCTGAAGCAGAGAACCGCTCGCTCATCCTATTCGATCGCGGCGAGGAGGTCGTCGTGCAGGCCGGCCAGGACGGCATCAGGTTCCTTCTGGTGTCCGGGAAGCCACTCGAAGAACCCGTGGCCTGGTATGGGCCCATCGTCATGAACACGCAGAAGCAGCTCCAGCAGGCATTCCTGGAGCTTCGAGAGGGCACTTTCCTCAGAGAACAACGCCCCAAGTGAGGGCGGCGAGTTTTCAGACTATTGCGCCCGGGCGAAAACGGACGCCGAGATTCTCCGTCCGGCCGTGTCTTCGATGGCCAATCCCCCGGCGGTAATCGTCAGCCGGGAACCCTCCAGCGTCCGTTTCAAGTCGGAGCGCAATCCTTCCGCTTCTTTCTCGATTCGGCCTCGCGTCAGCACGGTCGCATACGTATTGAGCAAAACAAATACGGGCGACGGGCTCAGGATCTTGCCGCACGCGGCGAGCAATTCCGGGAGCGATTCCGCGGCCTTCCAAATCTCCCCGTCAGGGCCGCGGCCGAACCGGGGCGGGTCGAGCATCAGGGCATCGTAGCGGTTCCCGCGCCGCGCTTCCCGCCTGACGAACGTCAATGCGTCTTCCACGATCCAGCGGATGGGCCTCTCTCCGAGCCCCGACAGGCTCTGATTCTCGCGCGCCCACGCCACCGCGCGGCGCGAAGCGTCTACGTGCGTCACTTCCGCTCCCGCCGCAGCCGCCGCCAGCGTGGCCAGACCGGTGTGACCGAACAAGCCCAGCGCTTTCACCTGCACTCCGGCGCGGGTGCTCATCCCAGCGATCCAGTCCCAGTGGCAAGCCTGATCCGGAAAAACTCCCACGTGGCCGGAAGGCGACGCCCGGATCCAGAACTTCAGCTTCCCGCGCTGTATCGCCCATCGCTCGGGAAGCGCCGCGCGGAGCTTCCAGTCACCGCGCTCTCCCGCTTTTGCTTTGACGAACTCGGCGTCTGCCTGCTCCCACCGCGCGGCCGGAAGCGCCGCGGCCCACTTTGCCTGAGGCTCCGGACGGATTAACGCGAAGTCGCCGAAGCGCTCGAGCTTGCGTCCCGCGCCGCTGTCGACGAGCTGGTAATCCTTCCATTGCGGTATCAGCGTTTCCATGTCTTCATCGCTTGCGGCATGGTTTTTGCGGGAGAACGGATGAGCCGAGCGCTCCGCATCAAGGCCGGCCCGATGCCCCGGAGCCGGCATCGAGTGTCTCCTCGTGCCACTGCACGCGGGCAAAGGCCTTGTAAAGCAGCAGGTCGTACGCGATTTTCAATCCCCCGGCAAGAAAAAACGGGACGCCGATCAATGAAGGCCGCGCGAACAACAGTCCTGCAAACAAAGGACTGATCGCGGCCCCGGTCGTTCGCGCAACTCCGGTGATGCCGGCCGCTGCCGAGCGCTCCTCGGGACTGACGACGGCCATCGTGTAGGACTGCCTGGTTGGCACGTCCATCTGACTGATACTGAAGCGAACCAGGAGAACCGCGACCGCAAGCCCCACAGTGGGCATCAGCGGCACCATGATAAGCAGTATGTTCGACGGCAGGTGGGTGATAACCATCGTCCGAACCAGCCCGATCCGCGAAGCCAGCCGGGACGCAAACAGCGCGGAAACTCCGGCCAGCACGTTGGCCCAAAAGAAAATCGCGCCCAGGGTTCCGGGATTCACGCCGAACCTGAGATAGAACCAGTAGGCGGCAAAGCTCTGCACGACGAATCCCCCGGCAAAGGAATCAAGAGCGAACAGGCTGGAGAGCTTCAAGACGACGCCGTGAGAGCGTGCGACGCCAAAAAATGCCTGCAAGCTCCGCCCCGGTTTTTCTCCTGAATAACCGGCTTCCGTCGCCGTTGTCAGGCGTGAAAACAGCAGCAGCAACACCAAGCCCAGAACGCCGTATGCCACAACCACTACGCGGTAGCTGGCGACGGGCGTCACCGCATGGTTCTGCAGCAACTGAGTCATTGCTCCTCCGCAGAGCGCGCCGGCCGCTGTCGCGAGAGAGCCCATCAGCGTGTACCACGCAAAAACTTCGGTGCGCGTTCCCCGGGAAACGACGTGGGCCAGCGCCGCCTGCTCGATGGACAGAAAAGGGCCCACCTCGTTGCCGCTGGGACTGATCACACCGATCGTGCCCGCCAGGACCAGGAAGAAGAAGTTGCGCGTGAAGGCGAAGGCTGCGCCGGCGCCCGCCATCAGCGCGGCGCCGACAATCAGCATGCGCCGCCGGCCGATGCGATCCGCCCGAGTCGTGAGGAACAGCGAAACGACTACGTCGCCGGCAAGCGTCAGGCTTAGAAGGAGCCCCGTCTGGGATTCGCTGAATCCCAGGCCCACCAGGTAGAAAACAAGGATAACGGACAGGGATCCGTAGGCGAACAGCCGGATGAACCGCGTTACAAAGAGCAGCCACCCGTCGGACGTCAGGCTTTTGAGGGCGCCTGGAACGATCTCGGTCATCCGCATGGGACACCAGCCGGGTGTTTGGTGCCCAAGAGAGGACTCGAACCTCCACGACCTTGCGGCCACTAGACCCTGAATCTAGCGCGTCTGCCAGTTCCGCCACTTGGGCACAAGCGCGGGCGAAGGAAGAGAATTTATTGTGCCCGGCGGTTTCGCGGTTTGTCAACGCGAGCGGGCGCCCCGGGGCTGGCAGGCGGGTCAGCGCTGGTTACGGGCTGACGCAACGGCCGCCAGCCCCCTTGGGGCGGGCATAGAAGCCTGCTCCAGATCCACCCCCCGCCCGGGGTACCCAGTGGCTTCGCGCCGGATCACCGTCTGCGCGAACCGTTCCATCTCCTCGAGCTGCGGGCTGAATTGCAACAGCAAGTGCTCCACGCCCGCCCGCTCGAACGCCGCGATGCGCTCCGCCACCTGTTCGGCCGTTCCCACCAGCCCCGAGCGAAGCCCGCGGTTCGAGACCGAATAGTCCTCGAGCGAAACGCGCTGCTCGAGTTGCGTTCCCGCCAGCCACTGCTGGTAGTTCTCGTAGCCCGCCGCGAACTGCTTCACGTCGGTGATGCGTCTCAGCTCGTCCTTCGCTTCAGTCTCCGTTTCGCGCACGACCACGTAGCCCGCCACGCCGAACTTCAGCGGAGGCAGCCCTTTGTGCCGGGCGCGCCGCTCGCTCAGGTCCGCCACTTTTTCGGCGATGCGCTCCGGTGGATCGCCGTGCATCACGTAGGCGTCGCACTTCGCGGCGATCAGGTCTTTCGCCGCGGGTGATTCCCCGCCGGCGTATATCACCGGCCGCGGCCGCGAGAGCGGCTTCGGCTGCAGCACCGCGTCCTCGACCCGGTAGTACTTCCCGCGGAAGGAGAAGCGGTCCCGCGACCACACCCCGTCCACCACGTCGAGCCATTCGCTCGTCCGCGCGTAGCGGTCATCGTGCTGCTCGAAGGCCACGCCGTACTTTCGCGCTTCGTCCGCCCACCACGAGGACACCACGTTCAGCGAAATCCGCCCGCCGCTGATGTGATCGATGTTGGCCGCCTGCTTCGCCAGAAGCGCGGGGAGATGGAACGTCGGCCGCACCGCCACCATCAGTTCGAGCCGCTCCGTCACCGCCGCCAGCGCCGCCGCCGTGGACCACGCGTCGAGCGATGGAGCCTCGGCGCCCTTGATGTCGTTCAGGTTCAGCTCGGCGATCAGCGTCAGGTCGAAGCCGATCTTCTCGCTGCGCTGCGCCAGCCGCTTTACGTACGCCCAGCTTGCTTCCATGTTTTCGTTCTTGACGTTGCGCAGCCATCCGCCAAACACCGGGAGCCAGTAGCCGTATCTCATCGCCGCACCCCCGCGGCCGCCGGCTGGGCCGTCCGGGCGGGGCGTCGCGCCTCCGCGATCAAATAGTCCGCCAGCCTCGCATAGGGGTTGAAGCCGATGACGCGCTCCGGATCGGCCACGAAATTGGAGAGCGCGTTGATGTCGTAGTACAGCAGCCGGCCGTCGCGGTCGTCTACGATGTACTCGACGCCGCCTACTTCGATTCCCGCCGTCTTCATGATGAGTTCGACTTCTTCGACGATGCGCGGCGGCGGCTCGTAAGCCTCCACTGCCAGCCGGTTCTTCGGCGCGTCCGCGGGGCAGATGGGCCGCGCCAGTTCTTCACCCTTGGTGTTCAGGCAGATATCGCCCGGGCACAGGTTGTAGGTCTCTCCGTCCATGCGAATTTGGATGGCATAGAGGTACTTGCCCCCAAGCACCTCCACGCGCGTGATGATGCCGCCTCGCGCCGGGATGAACTCCTGCACCAGGCCTGCCTGGTCGATTCCGAGCACGACGCGCCCTTCTTCCACTGCCCGTCGCAGCGCTTCCGGCGTGTCGAAGCGCTGGATGCCCGCGCCGCTCCCGCCGATGTTCGGCTTCACCACCAGCGGGTAACCGACAAACTCCGCCGCATCCGGCGCCTGCGACGCATGGTTGATCACCCGCGCATGCGGGTACGGTAGGCCGAGCCCCTCGAGGAGCGAAAGCTGCAGCGCCTTCGAGATCTCGTGCGTGAACGCGCGCCGCCCGTTCACCACCCGCGCGCCTTTTGCCTCGAGGTGGGCGAGGTATTGCAGCGTGTAGAAAATCGCGTGGCCGTTGCCGCGCATCCACGCTGACGGGCTCATGCGGTTGAAGATCAGCGAGTAGCGGTCCGCGTCTTCCGCGACGCTGTACTGGTGGCTGCGGGCGTCGAGCTTCTCCCACGCCGCGCTGCGCGCGTCGAGCTGGTCAAACAGCGGCTGAAACCAGTGCGGATGCTCGTAGTACACCCCGATCCTCTTCGCTTCCGCGCCGTTTGCGTGCTCGCTGCCGTTCCCGTTCGTACTGCCTGTTCCCATGACTGCCCCCTTTTTGTCCGTGAGTACAAAAACAAAAGGGCCGCCCCGTTTGGAGCGGCCCTGAAAATCCCGTGGCTTAGAGCTTACCTAGACCGAAGGACCTCCCGCGCCGCCCGCGCCCATACACGCGCACATGCAGCACATACAAACGCAGGCCTTCGGGCCGCACAGCCCGCCGGCGGTGCGGTCAAGAGATGCGATCTGGTCGGAATTCTTCAAGTCTGGCCGTTTCGCGCCGGCGTCCGGCGCAAAAAAAAGGTTACACGCTTTGCTTCTCCGGAGCAACGTCTTCGTTGCCGCGAAAAAAACCTCAGCTGGCCGGCGTCTTGGCGACGTCTCCGACTTTCGCCGGAGTGCTTCCGGTAAACGTTACGGTCGCGGTGTCGTCGTCCACTTCGGTGACCACAGCGTCGCCGATCTTGTTGGTGACGGTCTTCAGCACCTTGCCCGTCGAGGGATCTTTCACTGTGCGCACCGCCCGGCTGATTTCCAGCTTGTCGCCCACCTGTACGCCCGCCCTGCGGCCTACGTTGAGAATCAGCACGTTCCCGCTCACGTCGGCAACCAGCCCGGAAACCTCCACCTTAACGGTGGGCAGCGCCCCGGCCTTGTCATCCAACTGGCTGGCCGTTGAGGCCACGGCCGCCGTCACCGCTTCGCCCAGAATTGTCTGCTGAAAATTGGAGCTGGACATATCCAGGCCGCCGCCGCCGAAGCCGCCCGGGCCTCCGCCCGCCCCGACCAGCGAAGTGCCGCTGCGCTTCGATTCGCCTGTTCCGGTGACCGAGGCGAGTATCTCGCCGGTCGTCGTATCCACCAGGCGCGCGGTGATGGCGCAGACCGCTTTGGCTTCCTTGTGCTGCACGCCGCCGAGGCCGAAACGTCCCGCGGCGCCGCCGAAGCCGCCTACGCCGGTCTTCTTGTCGTCGCGCCCGAATTGCGTAATCGAGCCGATGATGATGGCTTCCACTCCGGCCAGCTTGCCGAGCTTCGCCGCGGTGGCGGGATCGGCGCGGTCGCTGTTCGAGAAATTCTGTTCGGTGATCAGCTTGTCCAGCGCTTTGCGCTCGAACACCCGGAACTTGCCGTCTTCCAGCAGCTTCTGCACCAGCATGTCCGCGATGCCTTTGCCGACGTCCTGGTCGGTCCCCCAGATGGCGGCCACTGCGGACCGCACCGTTCCGTAATCGAAATTCATCACGGCGACGCGCTTCTTCGGCGCGGACGTCGGCGCGTTTTGCGCCGTGCAAACGGCTGCGGCGAGAAGCAGGACAGCGGCGAAGCGTAGTGCTCGGGACATGACTCTGGGCTCCTTATTTGGTCTCGGTTATCCCGGGAAGGACCATCCGTCTTGGTTGCGAGCGGGCGACTCGAACCCGCTGCGGGAATCCTAACTGAAATCGCGCGCGGCAGACAATTGTGAATCGGAGGAGCGTTTCGCCTGCAGCACGCCCGGCGCAACGCAGCGCGAAAGCAACGGCAATCTACTGCTCGTTCAGCGCCACGCTGGCCCGCGTGGTCTCCCACTCCACCCGTAGGATGCAGGCTTTGGGCCCCGTGCTGTCCAGCGCAATCGTGAAATTCTCCACCGCGGCGCTGAGCGGGCTGACCTGCATCTCCGCCCGGCCGAGGTCTTCCGTCTCGCCGGGATACGGAATTCCCCATTCTCCGGTCTTCTTGCTGACGATGAGCGTCCACTTCGACGGCTCTGCGACCGAGAACAGCGTGTAGCTTCCGGCGGGAACTGCGAGCGCGCCGATCTTCAGCGGCGCCGTCGCCTTCATGCTGGTCGCTTCGTTGGCTCCCATTCGCCATACTTTGCCGTAGGGAACCAGTTCGCCCATGATCTTGCGCCCCTTCGCGCGCGGGCTGCTGTAATCAATCTTCACGCCGTTGCCGTCCGCGAATTTGCATTCCGTGGAAGCCGGCGGGCTCGGCCTTTGGCTTTTGTCCTGCTGCCCCGCGAGCGCCGTAGCGGCTATCGCCAGCACCCCGATTCCCCAAGTCACTTTCGGCATGTTTCCTCCTCAAGGCTTATGCACGATTCTTATACGTGCGCCGGGGAGCATGCGCAAGCGCTCGCCCTTTACGGCTCGCCGGTCGCGTGCGCTCCGGCCGCCGGCAAGTCCGGGCGGTTGCGGCGCGTCTTCTCGAGCGCGGCCTGCTTTCTCCACTTCGCCACCTCCGCGTGATGTCCGCTGATCAGCACCTCCGGCACCTTCCAGCCGCGAAAATCGGCCGGCCGCGTGTAGTGCGGAAAATCCAGGAGAACTTCGCCGCCGCACAACGCCTGCCCGCTCTCCTGGGCCTCGCCGCCGGCCCCGCGGAAAGACTCATTCTCCACGGAGGCCTCGTTGCCCAGCGCTCCCGGAAGCAGCCGCGTCACCGCGTCGAGAATAATCGCCGCGGGAAGCTCCCCGCCGCTCAAAACGTAATCTCCCACCGAAATCTCGTCCGTCGCCAAGAACTCCGCGACCCGCTCATCCACTCCTTCATACCGCCCGCAAATCAACACCACCCGGTCGAGCCCGGCGAGTCGCCGCGCCGTCTCCTGCCGGAAGAGTTTCCCTGCGGCCGACATGAGGACAATCGCGGTTCTTGCGTCGGGGGCGGCGCGGTGCTGCGCGTCGCCGACGGAGCGGCCAAGCAGCCCCTCGACGGCCTCAAAAAGCGGCTCCGGCTTCAGCACCATTCCCTCGCCGCCCCCGAACGGCCGGTCGTCCACCGTGCGATGGCGGTCATGCGCGAATTCGCGCAGGTCCTGCACGTGCACCTGGATCAAACCGGTTTCCTGCGCGCGCCGCACGATGCCGTGCCCCAGCGGGCCGGCAAAAAATTCGGGGAAAATGGTGATGAGATCGAAGCGCATTGCGTGCCAGTGTAGCTCAATCGCCGCCGGCCAGGCGGCGCCCCGAGCGTCAGGACCGGGGCTCGTTGAGTTCGCGCAGGCCCTCCGGCAGGATTACTTCGATGCGCCGGGCGCGCGTGTCAATCCGAGTGCAAATCGCCTCGGCGAGCGGGATCAGTAGTTCCCCCTGATGCGTCTCCACGGCTAGAAGCGGCGGTCCACCGGTGAACTCGACGTCGCGCACCACTCCCAGAAGGACCGGCGCGGTCGCCATCGAGCACGGCGAAGAAGAAACCGCAGCCGGCGCTGCCGGGTTTTCAAAGACCGAACAGCCGACCAGGTCGCTCACGAAGTACTGTCCGCGCGCGAGGCTCGCCCGCTCCGCGAACGGAACCTGCACCAGCGCCCCGCGGAGCTTTTCCGCGTCGCCGACGGATGCGCAGCCTTCGAATTGAAAAACGGCCCGCCCGTTGTGCAGCCAGCAGGCCTGCACTGCGGCCTCTCGCGGCGTTGCGTCTCCTTGCGAGAGAAATACCTTGCGGAGTTTCGGGAGGCGTTCCGGAAAATCGCTGAGGATTTCTGCGGCGACTTCGCCTTTGTTGCCGCGAGGCTTTACCACCCGCGCCAGGGTCACGAACTCTGGATGGGACTGCGTCACCGGGCCGGCGATTCCACGATCTCGAGCGTCAGACGCTTCCGCGAATGGCTGCGCGCGCTTCCCAGCACCGTGCGCATCGCTTTCGCCGTCCGGCCCTGGCGCCCGATGACCTTGCCCAGGTCCTGCGGATCGACACGCAGCTCAAAAACGACCGCCTGCGCCCCTTCGACGCTCTTTACCTGCACCGCCTCGGGATGGTCCACGAGCGCCTTCGCGATCACCTCGACCAGTTCCTTCATGGGGACCCTCCCCGCCGGCGAAAACCGCGAGAGAGCTGCGGCGCTGGCCGCTTAGATGACCTTCTGCCCGCGCAGGAAGCTGCGCACCGTGTCGCTCGGCTGCGCCCCGGAGTTGATCCAGTGCTTGATGCGCTCCGCGTTGAGCTTGATCTCCGCGGGCTTCTTCAGCGGGTCGTACGTTCCCACCGCTTCCACAATGCGCCCGTCGCGCGGCCGCGTCTTCTCCACCACAACTACCCGGTAAAAGGGCTTTTTCTTCTTCCCGATTCTCGATAGCCGGATCGTCAGCACCGTTCCTCGCTCCTTTTGGGATTCGCCAGTATACCCGATTCCTCGCGGCGGAACACACGCGCCCGCAAGGGAATCTCGCGGATGTGTCCCAGTTAGCTCGGGAAGAAAATGCTCAGCGGGCGGCCGCTGCCGTCTTCTTCGCGGACTTCGCCGCCGAAGCAGACTTGCGGCGGCGCTTCGGCTTGACCGGATTCAGCGGCGCTTCGCCGATCAGCTCCGCGGTCATAATGCTGGTCACGAACAGTTTGGGGCCGTGGTCTTCGAAGTCGATCGCAGTGCGCTCGGGGTCCGATGAGGTCACCACGCCAAGGCCGTACACTTCATGTTTGATGGTCTGGCCTTCCTGTAGAACCTGCACGACATCCTCCTTCTCGTTTCGACGAACCGATTCGCCCCTTCGGGATTCCCCTCGGTCAGCTGGCCCACTCGAGGACTTCGTTCACCGGCTGGAAGCCTGCTGTCTGTCTCGGCCCGCCGCCGGAAACTTCCGGCGGCCTGTCGCCACCAGCCCGCAAAAAAGGGCCCGCAAGTCCTTGTTCTCGCGGCCCTTTGAACGAGTCAAAAGGCGTGACAAGAGCAAAAAACGCACCATTAAACTACCATGGACTGTGCAAAAAGTCCACGCCCTCCCGGCGCCCTTAGGCTGCAAGATAAATCTAAATAACACATAATAAAAGACTTGCCACAGCACCCCCTTTCCGAAATTGCCTTCCTCCAACCCCTTCCGCCACCACCCCGTTCACCGGCGAACGCCAAAGGCATAGAATCGGCGGCGCGGTTGCAAAGCAACATCACCGGCCGAGCCGAAATGGACTCTCTTGCAGCGTTTTTCATGCGCTTTCAACAATTTGGCGACGACCCAGCCCTCGTGGAACGCCGCGGGTACCGCCGCGTCGTCTGGTCTTACGCCGGCCTGGCTCGGGCCGCCGTGCGGGTTGCGTTGCAGCTGCGCGACCGCGGCGTTCGTACAGGCGACCGGGTCCTGCTCTGCGCCGCGAACTCGCCTGAGTGGGTTGCCGCCTTCTGGGGCTGTGTGCTTCGTGGCGCGGTGATCGTGCCCGTTGACTACGCCGGTTCGCCGGAATTCGCTCGGCGCGTCGCGGAGAACTCCGGCGCGCGGGTCGCCTTGCTCTCTCGAGACATAGCCGCCACCACCCAATTTGAAAAAAGCCTGATTCTCGAGGACGTTGCGGTCCCCGACGCAAACTTCGGGCCGGCTTTCAGACCAGGTGCCCGAGGCGCGGACCTCTTCTCTCTCGCCGCAACCCTCGCGGACAAACCGCTCACGCGCAAAGACATCCTGCAGATTCTGTTCACCAGCGGAACCACCGGCGAACCGCGCGGCGTCGTCCTTACTCACGGCAACTTCCTGGCAAACCTCGAGCCCGTCGAATCCGGTTTCGCGCCCTACCGCAAATACGAGCGCTGGTTTCACCCGCTTCGTTTCGTCACGCTCGTTCCGCTCAGCCACGTCTTTGGTCAGTTCATGGCTCTGCTGGTACCGCCCGTACTGGGAGCCGTCATCGTCGTCGAGAACTCCTCGAACCCGTCCGACGTCATCGCCACCGCGAAGCGCGAGCGCGCCACCGCGCTGATCGCCGTGCCGCGTATGCTGGACACGTTGCGCCGCGGCGTCGAGCGCCAGGTAGAGTCGCGCGGCAAAGCCGCCAGGTTCGCCCGCAGGTTCGCATCCGCCGAGGGACGCCGCTTCCTCCGCCGCGCCTGGATGTTCCGCGCGATTCATCGCCGTTTCGGTTGGAAGTTCTGGGCCTTCATTTCCGGGGGCGCCGCCCTCTCCCCGGACACCGAGGCCTTCTTTCGCCGTCTTGGCTACGCCGTCGTCCAGGGCTACGGCATGACCGAGACCGCCTCGCTTATCAGCCTCAACCACCCCTTTCGCGCCGCGCAGGGCACCGTCGGCAAGATTCTGCCGGGACGCGAGTTCCGTCTCGCCGCTGACGGCGAGATCCTCGTCCGCGGCGAAAACGTCTCGGTCGGCTACTGGGAAAAGGGCGCGCTGCGCCCGTCCGGCGAAGAGGGCTGGCTGCGCACCGGCGATCTCGGCGAACTCGACGCCGAAGGCAACCTGCGCTTCCGCGGCCGGAAGAAAAGCGTCATCGTCACCCCGGCCGGCCTCAACGTCTATCCCGAAGACCTCGAAGCCGCCCTTCGCGCCCAGCCCGCCGTCCGCGACTGCGTCGTCGTTCCTCTCGCGCGCGACGCAAACGCCGAGCCTTGCGCCGTCCTGCTCCTCGCTTCCGGCGCCGGCTCACAGGAGGCCGGCGCCGCGGTCCAGCAGGCCAACGCCTCCCTCGCCGAATACCAGCGCATGCGGCGGCACGTCGTCTGGCCGGAAGCGGATTTCCCTCGAACCGCCACCGGCAAGCCGCGCCTGGCCGAAATCGCCGCTCGCGCCGGCGCTCTCCTCCACGACGGCGCCGCCCTCTCATCCCAGCCCAGCGCGCTCGAGCAGCTCCTCGACCGGTTCACTCGGCCCGCTCCGGCAACCCCCGCCGGCGGCGCGCCCCAGCACCTCGAGCGCGAGCTGAACCTTACCTCCCTCGACCGGGTGGAACTCATGACCGCTCTCGAGGAGCGCTACCAGCTCGACCTCAACGAAACCTCTTTCGCCCGCGCCAAGACCGTCGCCGACGTCGAGCGGCTTCTCCAGCAGCCCTCCGCCGGCCCGCGCCGCGGACGCGAATACGTCTACCCGCGCTGGACGCAGAGCCCGCCCGTGCGCTGGCTTCGCCTCGCCATCTACTATCTCCTCGTCTGGCCGGCTACCGTCATCCTCGCGCATCCCCGTGTCGCCGGCCGTGAACGCCTCCACGGCCTCCGCGGCCCCGTGCTCGTCGTCTCCAATCACATCACCCGCCGCGCCGACATCGGCCTCATCCTCAAAGCGCTGCCCTGGCGCTTCCGCCATCGCCTCGCCGCCGCCATGGAAGGCGAGCGCCTCATGCTCATGCGCCGCCCTTCCCGCGACTGGTTCTTCCTCCGCCGCTTCGGTTACTGGCTCGGCTACTGGCTCGTCAGCGCCCTCTTCAACGTTTTCCCGCTCCCGCAGCGCTCCGGCTTCCGCGAAAGCTTCCGCTTCGCCGGCGAATCCGTGGACCGCGGCTACAGCCTGCTCGTCTTTCCCGAAGGCGAAGTAACCAGCGACGGCGCAATGACTGCGTTTCAGAACGGAGTGGGTCTGCTCGTGGAGAATCTCGCCATCCCTGTCGTTCCCGTGCGTCTCGATGGCGTCTGGGGTATGAAGCGCGAAGCGCGCCGTCTCGCCCATCGCGGCGAAATCACTGTGCGCATCGGCGCGCCCGTCGTCTTCCCGCCGGGCACCCCGCCCGGCTCCATTGCCCGCGCTCTCGAAAAGATCGTTCGCGAGATGCCCTGACTTCCCTGGACGGCGCCGCGTATCGCAGCGGCTTCTCGCTAGCCTCTACGGCTGGCCGGTCTGATGCAGCCGCACCACCATTCCGCTCGAATACCTCGCCAGGTACAGTTCGCCGGCTTGATCCTGCCCGAAGGCTGCCAGGTCGCCCCCAGCGGTGTTCAACAGGAACGTCCGTATCCACTGCCCCGAGGTGTTCTGTGTCAGCGTCCAAACGCGTCCGCTGGTGAAATCCCCGAACACGTAGTTTCCGGCCAGCGCTGGCGCCTTTGTTCCGTGATAAACGAAGCCGCCGATGACCGTTTCATCGCCTTGCGAGTGATCGTAGTCGAAAATCGGCAGCGTCAGCCCCGCCGTATTGCAGCCCGTCGCCGGATTGAAACAGTGCGTCCCTTCCATGATGCGCCATCCCAGGTTCGCTCCGCCCTGCGATGCCGTGAGCCTGTCCACTTCCTCGAAGCTGTCCTGCCCCACGTCGCCAATCCACAGAATCCCGGTGTTGTCGAACGAAAACCGGAAGGGATTCCGCAGCCCATACACCCAGATCTCGTTGGTGGGAGTTGGCTGGCCGTTGAATGGATTGCTCGCCGGCGCCGTGTACGTTCCGTTGCACGGCACGTTGATCCGCAGGATTTTTCCCAGGCGCGTCGTCTTGTCCTGCCCGTTGCCGATGGTGCCGTGCTGGTCCCCGGCGCCGCCGCCGTCTCCCAGCCCGATGTAAAGGAAGCCGTCCGCCCCGAAGGCCAGCCCGCCTCCGTTGTGATTCGTTTCCGGCTGGTTCACGGTAAAAAGAATCTGCTCGCTCGCCGTATTCACCGTGTTCGCGCCGGGCGTTGCCGCGCGGAACTCGGAAATGGCGGTCTGCAGCGTTCCGTTCAGCCGCGTCGTGGTGTAATTCACATAGAAGCAGCCGTTTGTGTTGAAGTTCGGATGAAACGCCAGCCCCAGCAGCCCCTCCTCGCCGCCGGAAACGATCAGGCTGCTCACGTCGAGGTACGGCGTTCCCAGCACGGCCCCGCTTTGGATGATTTTGATCCGCCCGGCCTGTTCCACAACGAACAGCCGCCCGCTTCCGTCGTTCGGCTGCTGAATGTCCAGAGGGTTTGTGAACCCGCTCGCCACCGTCACCAGGTCGAACGTCGCCGTGGGCGGAGGCGGGTTCGTGGTCGTCGTGGTCCCGCCCGAACAGCCCCACCCGATCCACGCTCCCAGCGAGAGAATCCCCGCGAGAACCGCAGCCGGCTGGAACACCTTCGCGCGGGCGAACGGACGGAGTCCGCGTACGACTTGACCTGCCATAGTCCCTCCCCGGCTGGTGCAAATATTCTCCTTCGCCCTTCAGCCGCCCGTCGAGCCCAAACCGCCTTCGCTATTGCGTCCCAGGAAACCTGGCGCACCCTTCGGAGTTTGCAATCTCTTTCATTGTCATTACGAGCGTAGCGAGGAATCTGCTTTTCCCTCATCCTCTGGCGAACAGCGGCCCTGCGCACTCGAGCAATCCCTGACCGTCCTCTGCGCCGAAGCCAGAGCCTGTCATCCCGGCCGAAGGGCCGGCGCTCCGCGTCGGCCCGCAGCGGAGGGATCGCGGCTGGGTTGTCCCTTGCCCGGCCCGCCGTGAGCAGACCCCATGGACCGGTCGCGGATGTGCCAAATTCTGTCCCTCACTGCAGCTCATTCCCAAAATGGAACGCCCACTTTGTCCTTGACGAAACTATTACTCCTGTGGTAATGTACCGCATGTTTAGCCGTTGCCGCGCTGTCCCGTCGCCAGGTATTCCCTTTGCCCCGAAGTTCAAGCCCGCGCCTAACCCCTGTGAAATGAACACTTCCGCGATTTCGCCTTTTAACTCCTTTAGAATCCGCACTTCCGAAATCATTGGACTTAAAGTCCTTTGGAATGAACACTTCCATAAAAACCCCGGGGGGTGGGGCCTGGAAACCACCGTCGGCGCCTCCGCCCTGGTCCAGGCTTTGTCCGGCTGGCGAAAGGACGCGGGCCGCAGCGGTGTGGCAAAATGAAAATGTCCATGGCCGCCAAAACCGTCCCGGGCGGGCCGCTCTCCAGCGCGGAACGCGACCGCGTCTTCGACGCCTTCCGCCGCTGGGGCTACTACGAAGCCCAACTCGATCCGCTGGGCTTCTTTGCCCCGCAGCCTCACCCCGATCTGGCCCTCACCGGCCCGGACGCCGAGGAGGCCCGCCGCTTCTACTGCGGCACAATCGGCTGGGAGTTCATGCACCTGCCCGACCCCGAGCGCCGGCAATGGCTCGCCGGACGCATCGAAGCCGAAGCCCCCGCCGTAGACCAAGAGAAGGTCCTTGAGCGCCTCGTTCGCGCCGACCTTTTCGAGCAGGTCCTTCAGGCGCGCTATCTCGGCACGAAGCGCTTTTCCCTCGAAGGCGTCACCGCGCTCATCCCGCTGCTCGACGCGATTCTCGACGTCGCCGCCGAACGCGGCGCGGTCGAATCCGTGATGGCCATGAGCCACCGCGGCCGCCTCAACGTCATGGTCCACACGGCGGGCAAAGCCCCTCACGAAGTCGTCGCCGGCTTCGAGGACGTGGACCCGCGCAGCGTTCTCGGCGCGGGCGACGTGAAATATCACGTGGGCGCGACCGGTTCCTACACGACCTCGAGCGGCGCCGCCCTGCGCATCCACTTGGCGTCCAACCCAAGCCATCTCGAAGCCGTGGACCCCGTGGCCATGGGCCGCGCCCGGGCCAAGCTCACGCGGTACGCCGCCGCCGCGGGCAATCCGCAGGACATCGCCTCGGTCCGCAACAAAGTAATCCCCATCGTGATGCACGGCGACGCTGCCTTTGCCGGCCAGGGCGTCTGGGCGGAAACGCTCAACCTCGCCGGCCTTGCCGCTTACACCGTCGGCGGCACGATCCACATCGTCGTCAACAACCTGATCGGCTTCACCACCCGCCCCGTGCAGGAACACTCCTCGCGCTTCGCTTCGGACATCGCCAAACGCCAGGACGTTCCCGTCTTCCACGTCAACGGCGAAGACCCCGGCGCGGTCGTGCGCGTCGGCCGCCTCGCCGCGGAGTATCGCGCCAGGTTCGGCGGCGAAATCGTCGTGGACCTCATCGGTTACCGCCGCCACGGCCACAGCGAAGTGGATGACCCCACCATGACCCAGCCGCTGCTCTACGAGAGCATCAAGAATCACGCTCCGCTCTGGAAAATCTACGCCCGGCGCATCGGAACCGACGCCGCGCCGATGGCCGAAAAAATGCGCGCGGAATACGAAGCGGAACAGTCTCTGGCCGCGACCCTCACGAAAACTCCGGAGATGCGCCAGCTGCCGCCTTACTGGACGCCCTACCTCCGCGGCCGCTACAAAACCGAATACGAGGTGGACACCGGCGTCTCCCGCGGGCAACTTGTGGAATTCTCCGAAAAGCTGACCCGCGTGCCCGAAGCGTTCCACGCCCACCCCAAGATCGTGAAGCTCCTCGATCTGCGCTCACAGATGGGACAAGGCAAGCGCGCCGTGGATTACGGCTTTGCGGAGACACTCGCGTTCGCTTCGCTCCTCGCCGCGGGCACGCCCGTGCGCCTCACCGGCCAGGACACCGAGCGCGGCACCTTCAACCAGCGCCACGCTGTGCTCGTTGACGTCGAAAACGAAGCGGACTACGTTCCGCTCGCCCACGTGGGTGAAGGCCAGGCGTTCTGCGAAGTTCACAACTCATCGTTGTCCGAAGCGGGCTGCCTCGGTTTCGAGTACGGCTTCAGCCGCGACTATCCCGAAGCCCTCGTGCTGTGGGAAGCGCAATTCGGAGATTTTGCCAACTCCGGCCAGGTCGTCATTGACCAGTTCATCGCCGCCGGCGAGGACAAATGGAACCTCCCTTCGGGCCTCGTTCTTCTCCTGCCCCACGGGTACGAAGGCCAGGGCCCGGAGCATTCCAGCGCGCGCATCGAGCGCTTTCTGCAGCTCGCAGCGGAAGACAACATGCAAGTCTGCCAGCCGTCCACCGCCGCGCAGTATTTCCACCTGCTGCGCCGCCAGGCCCTGCGCCGCTGGAAAAAACCCCTGGTCGTCTTCACACCGAAAAGCATGCTGCGCCACCCCGCTGCGAGCTCCGCGATCGCCGAATTCAGCGCACCGCGGTTCCTCACCGTCGTTCCCGAGCGCGCCGTCAAGGACGCCCAGCGCATTCTTATTGCCAGCGGCAAAGTGGGTCACGAGCTGCGCGAAGAACGCAAGCGGCGCAAGGACGAAACCACGGCGGTCCTTTTTCTCGAGCAGCTCTACCCCTTCCCCCGCCAGGAGCTCGCCGCGGCCATCGCCGAACACCCCCGCGCCCGCGAAATCGTCTGGGTGCAGGAGGAGCCGGCCAACATGGGCGCCCTGTTCTTTGTTCTTCCGCGCCTCGAGCGGGTCGCGGGACGCCTTCCCGTGCGCTCCGTGAAGCGCTCGGCCAGCGCCAGCCCCGCTACGGGTTCCGCCAAGGCCCATGAGCTCGAGCAGCGCACCCTCCTGCAGCTTGCCTTCACGACCCAGGCGGGCCGATGACGCCTTTTACGGTCCATTCATCGAACTGTTACCGCCGCGAGACCATCGCCGCACCCGCCCCTGCGAAGATTCGGCCCATGGGAACCCCGAACCAGCGCCACGGAACCGCCGAACCGCGCGCCCCTTATCGCGATGAAGAAGCTGGTACACTTCCGCTTGCGCGGCCTCCCGCCGCCCCCGCGATGAAGCGCGTTCTAATCATTGAAGACGACCGGGACATCGTCGAGTTGGTCCGCTACAACCTCACCAACGAAGGCTACCAGGTCGTTTCCGCGCAGGACGGCACGTCGGGCCTGGCGATGATCAAGAAATCCGCGCCCGACCTTCTCCTGCTGGACCTGATGCTGCCGAAACTCTCGGGCCTCGAAGTGTGCCGCGAGATCCGCCGCGACGCTTCGCTCAACCGTCTCCCGATTCTCATGCTCACCGCGCGCGGCGACGAAGCCGACCGCGTCGTGGGACTCGAGATGGGCGCGGATGATTACGTCACCAAGCCCTTCAGCCCGCGGGAGCTCGCGGCCCGGGT
>DASPOW010000103.1:0-2072 GCA_035625855.1 Candidatus Methylomirabilota bacterium
TCGGTTTGGATCGTCGTGCCAAAATTGGTGTATCAGCAGCGGTTTTTTCGCGGTTTCCCTTTGGCGATATCGTCTAAAGGTTAGGACGTAGCCCTCTCAAGGCTAAAATCCGGGTTCGACTCCCGGTATCGCTACCAAGTACGTTTCAATTTCCCGAAACAGATCGAGGGGCGTCACTTGAGGTGGTAGGTGAGCTGAATACTGCCGGAGGTGTCGCTCTGCGCGGTGGAATGCAGGGCGGGAAGCAGCCAGCGCTCGTACTGCAGGAAGGTGTCCACGCTGAGCTTGGGGCGAACACGCCAGGCGAACTTGGCGATGGCGTCGCTCTGGGTTCCCCCGCAGGCGAACGTTGCGGGGCCACAGGAGATGAAGAAGGCGTTGCCGACCTTCAATTGGCGGTAGCTAAGTTCCAGCGTGGCTTTCGGCGAGAAATGGTAGGTGGTGAAGCCCTGGTAGGCCCGGGCATCGCGGCCGACGGAGTCACCGAAGAGGAGACCCTTGTTCGTGTTGGAGTCGTGGTAGCGGAAATTGAAGTAGAGGAATTGCCCGCCGCGGTCGGTGGCCGTCAGCGACTGTGTCGAGACGGCTTCGAAGCGGAAATCGAGCTTCGAAAGCGCAGGGAAGTGCGAAAGGTAGATGCCGGGGCTGACGGCCGCGCGCCGGGGATTGGCGAGCGGCGAGGGATCGTCGTCGCTGTAGGCGTCGCTATAAATGGTCAGCCAGTCTCGCAGGCCGGGCACGCGGTAGGAAAAGTCAATTCCCGATTTGCGGTCGCCGATGTCGGCGGGGTTGTTGAAAGTACCGCCGGGCGTATCGCCGAGGGCGAGGAAGTTTCTCTCCAGGGCATGCAAGGTGAAAGGATGGCCGACGCCGCCCCAGAGCGAGGCGCGCGTGAAGCCGATTTCCAGATTTTTGGTGGGATGAAAACTGATCTTCTGCAGGTTGAAAAAAGGCCGCGCGGGAAACTGGTGGCCGGAGAGTTTCGCGAAGATCCATTGGTCTTCGACAGGACCCAGGTAGCGAAAGATCCAGGGCAGGTAGAACGGGCTCGTGTGAACGAGGCGGAGCATGTACATGGGGTCGGCGTTGTCGCTGACCATCAGCGGAGCGGATTCGCCGGGCCCGAGCCAGAGGCTCTGCTTGCCGAAGGTCAGGGCGTACTCGCCCAGTTCGACGCCGGCGTACATCTCCAAGGGGTAGAAGCGGTCAGTGGTGGCAATCGGGGCCGGCGCGGGGCCGACGGGGTTCCCGGCAATTCCGTCGTTGGAATCCATCGAGTTAATCAGGGTTTGTTGCGCAGGGGTGAGCGCGGCGCGCCTCGGCGCATGCTCATACTCGCCCTGCACGTAGAAGAAGAAGGGCCCAGCCACGGCGCTCGCCGTTGCGCCGCCGATGAAATTGGAACCCTGATCATAGGGCCGGCCGAAGTCGTTCCAGACGGTCTGGCCGAAGTGATAGCTGTCGCGCAGGGGAGCGCCGGAGATGTTCATGTAACGCGCGTAGACGGATTCAATCTCGGCGTAGCGCTGGCGGTCCATGCGTTTGCTCAGTTCGGCGCGAAGGGCGGCGACAAGCTGGCGCACATCGGACTCGGGAGGCAGGTCCAGAGAGAAGTAGTCGGCTTCATCGAGCTGTCGAAGGCACTCGAGCCTGGTCCAGGGCTGCAGTCCGACGAATTGCGTGTGGATGTACCCCAGCGCGGCGAGGCGCCCGAGCGCCGGATAGACCCAGGAATCTAGGGGGACGAAGGTTGAACTGCGCGGGGAAACGTCCGGCTCCGAGGCCATTTGAGGGCCGGAGGGCGCGGGCGGGCCGTAGAGGTCGTCCTCCTTGAACTTCGAGTGCGCTTTGTAAACCTGCCTGCCGATGGCCCAGCCCAGCGCGCCACCGATGACAATATCGCCGGGGAAGTGTTGCCGCTCCGATGCCCGGGCGATGCTGACCGCCGAGGCGGCGGTGTACACGAGGGTTTGGGTGAGCCACCCGGGATACTCGTGCGCGATCACCGAGGCTACGGTGAAGCTGAGCATGGAGTGAGTGGACGGGAAGGAGGGGTTGCTCGCGCCCTGAAA
>DASPOW010000104.1:0-9185 GCA_035625855.1 Candidatus Methylomirabilota bacterium
TGAACCTGTTCGTTCAGGTGGTGATTCCCATACTGACCGTGGCCAGCGTGGTTTTCGGCGACGCGCTGTTTTTCACGTTGAAGGTGATGAAGATGGAGGGCGTGCCGTTCACGCAGAAGCTGTTCGGACTGGTGATCGCCAACCTGTGGGACATCGAGGTCAAATCGTCGGGAGTATTCTCCGCGATTTTTGCGCTGGCCGGCGCAGTCGCCGCGGTTTACAAGGCGCGGAAGCCGAAATTCAAGGTGATGTTCGAGCCTCTGGGGAGCGGCGGGGCGTAGAAACCGGGAACGGCAGGAGGACGCCCGGCCGCGTAAAGAAATGCCGGGCCAAGAATCCGATGTACTCGCCCGCACCTTTGTGCTAATAGAATTGGCCGACGGGGGCGGTCCTCGATACTCTCTGCAATCCGCAACCCTCTCGGCAGAGGGAAGGGACCGGGTCAAGCGGGGCAGACTTACTCAAAATCTCTGAGGAGGATAGGAATGAAAAAGCTGATCCTTGGTGCAGCAATGATTCTGGGCCTGGCGATCTCAGTTCCGAGAACCGTGGCAAACCCGGTACCCCCACGGTGTCCGAACATCCATCGGGCCGTCGGAGCCCTGGAAACAGCGCTGCATGACCTGGAAGTGGCGGGCCATGATTTCTGCGGACACAAGGTCGAGGCGATGGAGTCCACGCGGCGCGCCCTCGAGCATCTGAGGGCGGCGGAAGCGTGCGATCGCTGCCGATAGAGACGATAAGCGCGGTTCAGGGCGGCTCTTCACCGAGGGCCGCCCTTTTTTATTGGGGACAAGCGCGGGCGCGAAGCCGGGAGCGGCGCCGCGGCGGCGGATCAGCCCAGCCGGACCTGGCGGGCGTTTCTCCTGACCACAAAAACGCGCAAAGTGTTGCATTCGGGATCGGCCGGCGAGATGAAAAAGCCGGGCTTCAGCGGATTGTAAGCGTCGGTCGTGCCCTTGATGGTTTCGCCGTCGGCGAAGGTGACCTCAATGCGGCGGCCCATGCGGGACGGGTCCACCCACTGAGACTCCTTGTAGGCCGGGTCGCCGATGAAATCCTTCACGAAGAAAACCGCTTTCAGGTCCTTGATGTGGACCTCCGTGCCGCGGCTGTTCGGGGCGTCATCGCGGGGGAACAGTTTGAAGCGGTCATTCGCCGGCGAGAAGTTGTAAACGTAGCCCTTCAGGCGGCGACCGTCGAGGTAGGCCACGACAGTCTTGCTGCGGGTGTCCTGCGGGCTTGGAGGTTCCGGCATGCCTGCAACTTCCGGAAGCGAGATGTGTCAAGTTTAGCACCAGGCGGAGCAGAAGGAGACAAGGCTGCGACGAACTGAAGCTGCGACCCCCAAGGATCCATTTCACGGGAGCGCTTCTCGCCTCTACTCGAACTCGCGGCGGGGAGCGGATTGTTCGGCGCCGACGCGCCCGGGCACGATTTCGGCCTTGAAATAGTTCTCGCCGCGGATGGGGCAACCGGCGATGCGGCGAAGGATGGCGATTTGTCCGATGTGGGTGAGGGAATCAGCAATGGCGCCCTGAAAGAGCTTGTCGGCGGGCGCATGCAGCGGCGCGCCGGAGGCGAGATAGTCGTCGAAGGCCTTGAGCGAGGCAAAAAAGCGGGCCACTTCTTCGTTCCACGGCAGCGGGGTCGAGTCGCGCCAGGTCTGCTGGCCCCTGGCGATGGAGAGCGCCCAATCATAGAGATCCCCGAGGTGGGCGAGGATTTGCGCCGGGGTGCGGGCCTTTTCACCGGGGCAGAAAGAAGCAAAGGAGTCCGGGGCGCCGCGAAGGGTCTTGCCGCCGCGATAAGCCACCGTGGCGAGCGTGTGGCGCAGAAGCGCTCGCGCGGCGTCTGAGGATTCGGGCATGGCGGGTCAGGCGAGATTCAAGGCGCGCTTGAAGGAGCCGCGCTCGGCGTCAATCTTCTTCTGAAGCTGGAGAATCGCAAACAGGAGCGCCTCCGGCCGGGGCGGGCATCCGGGAACGTAAACATCCACGGGAATGAACTGGTTGCAGCCCTGGACAATCGCGTAGTTGTTGAAGACGCCGCCCGAGGTGGCGCAGGCTCCCATGGAGATCACCCACTTCGGCTCGGGCATCTGCTCATAGAGATAGCGGACAATCGGCGCCATTTTCTGGGAAAGGCGGCCGGCAACAATCATGAGGTCGGCCTGCCGCGGCGAGGGACGAAAGACTTCCGCTCCAAAACGGGCAACGTCGTAGCGGGCCGCGGCCATGGACATCATTTCGATGGCGCAGCAGGCCAAGCCGAATCCCAGGGGCCAGACGGAGGACTTGCGCGCCCAGTTCACGACTTTGTCGAGCTGGGTGAGGATGATGCCTTCATCCTCGAGAAGCTTGCCGAAGTCATCCGGCTTGGCGAGAGTGACGTTTCTGCCGAGGGCGGTACTCATTTCGCTCCCAAGGCACATTTTAGCATATGGGAACGAAGAGCGGCGTGGAGCCGGGAATCAGACGTTCAGGACGACCTTGCCGAATTGCTGGCCGGATTCGAGGTAGGCGTGGGCCACGGCGCAGGAAGCGAGGGGGAAGGTGCGGTCGATCACCGGTTTGAAGCGGCCAGCGGCGACAAGCTTCATCACGGTGAAGAGTTCACTCTTCTCGCCCATGTAGGAGCCGAGCAGCGAAAGCTGGCGGCTGAAGAGGAAGCGCAAGTCCACTTTGGCGTCGAAGCCAGTCGTAGCGCCGCAGGTGACAAGGCGGCCGCCGGGGGCGAGGCTGGCGAGGCTGTCTTCCCAGGTGGCCGTGCCGACGTGCTCGAAGACCACGTCCACGCCGCGCTTCGCGGTGAGGCGGCGCACTTCATCGCGGATGCGCTGCTGGCGGTGGTTGAGGGTTTCGTCGGCGCCGAGCTGGCGCGCCAGGGTGAGCTTTTCGTCGCTGCCGGCCGTGGCGATGACGCGGGCGCCAAGGAATTTGGCGATTTGAATCGCGGCGCTGCCAACGCCGCTGCCCGCGCCGAGGATGAGAGCGTCCTCGCCGGGCTGCAGGGCGGCGCGAGTGACGAGCATGTGCCAGGCGGTCTGGAAAACGAGCGGAACGGCGGCGGCCTGCTCGAAGGAGAGGTTTTCAGGGTAGGGAAGACAATTCACCTCGGGGCAACGAACGAACTCGGCGCAGCCACCGTCGATCATGTAGCCGAGGTTGGTGAATTCGCGGCAGAAGTTGTCGCGGCCGGAAAGGCAGAAGACGCACTTGCCGCAGCTCACCCCGGGGATGAGCACGACTTTTTCGCCGGGCTTGACGCGCGTGACGTCGCGCCCGGCCTGGGCGATTTCGCCGGCGATGTCGCTGCCGGGTATGTGAGGGAAGGGAAACTGCACGCCAGGAATGCCGCGGCGCACCCAGAGGTCCAGGTGATTCAGGGCGCAAGCGCGAACGCGCACGAGGACGTCGCGCGGGCCGACGGCCGGCTCGGGCGCATCGGTGTATTCGAGGACTTCGGGGCCGCCGTGCCTCCGGAAGAGAATCGCCTTCATGAGCCTCTCGCTGCCTGGTTTTGGCTGCAGGACGCTCACCGTAGCATTCCCGGCGGGGGATGTCTATGAGCCCCGGCCCGAATCGCGGCCGCGGGGGGCAATCGGGCTGCGAAGACAAGCCGCCGCAGCGAGAAATTGACAGTTGTTCCGGCGCGCCGTAGCCTTATGGCCAGAGGCACGGGCTTGCCGCTGACGCGGCATTGCCAGCTAACGCTCCAATGGACCTGTTTGAAGAGATCGTGAGGATGCGGCGCGAGGGAAAGCGCGGCGCGCTTGCCACCATCGTGCACACCAACGGCTCGATTCCGAGCTACGAGAGCTCGCGGATGCTTGTGCGCGACGACGGCAGCATCGCAGGCACGATCGGGGGCGGCTGCGTGGAGGCCGACGTATGGGCCGCGGCGCGCGAAGTGATGCAGAAAGAAGTCGCGCGCAAGATGACCTTCAACTTGAACCACGAAGCGGATTACGACAATGGCCTGATTTGCGGCGGCACGCTGGAGGTATTTGTGGAGCCGATTCTCCCGCAGCCCGTGGTGTACCTGTTCGGAGGGGGGCATGTGTCGATGGCCGTGGCGTCAGCCGCGCACGCGGCGGGCTTCGGCGTGGGCGTCGTGGACGATCGCGAGCAGTTCGCGAACAAAGAACGGTTTCCGATGGCCCAGGAGATCCTCACGAGCTACGAAGCGGCATTCGAACGGCTGAAGCCCAATGGTTCGAGCTACCTGGTGATTGTCACGCGGGGGCACAAAGACGACATGCGCTGTCTTGCCTGGGCGGCGCGGACGGAAGCACGCTACATCGGGATGATCGGGAGCAAGCGCAAGGTTCTGTCCGTTTACGAAGCGCTGGAGAAAGAGGGCTTTCGCGCGGAGGAGTTCGAGCGGGTTTTCGCGCCGATGGGGCTGGAAATCGGCGCTTTGACGCCGGAAGAGATCGCGATCAGCATAACCGCGGAGTTGATCGCCGTAAGGCGTAACGCGGCCGAGGCGGCGCACAAGAGAGTTTCTCCGGGAGCGCAGAAGAGTCTGGCCGTGCGCTGAGGGTGCGCATGGTTGCAGCCGTCATCCTCTCTGGCGGCGAGTCCCGCCGCATGGGCTCCCCGAAGGCCCTCCTTCCTTACCATGGAAGGCCCTTCCTGCAGCACCTCCTTGATATCACCCAGGACGCGAAAATCGGGGCCCGCCTGGTGGTGCTGGGGGCGCACGCGAACGAGATTGCCCGGAGCGTGCGCCTGAATCCCAACGAAGTCGTCGTGAACGAAGACTGGGAGAAGGGGCAGTTGAGCTCGATCCAGGCGGCGGTGAGGAAACTTCCACCGCAGACCGAGGCCATTCTTCTGTGCCTGGTGGACCATCCACTGGTGAGCAGACACCTCGTTCAGAAGCTGGTGGAAACGTTTCACGCCACGGGCGCGCCGGTCGTGGTTCCCACCTACGAAGGTCGGCGCGGGCATCCGGTGGTTTTCTCGGCCGCCGTTTTCCCCGAGCTTCTGAGCGCGCCGCCCGAGGTTGGGGCACGGGCGGTGGTGCGCGCGCATGAAGGAGAAATCGCCGAGGTCCCAACCGGCGAAGAAGGTGTGATACTCAACCTGAATGATCCAGAGGCCCTGCAGAAGCTGAGCGGAGAGTCGAAATAAAGGACGCGGTGGCCCTGTTCAGGAGACCACGACCTTGCCGAGAAGCGCCTGGAGCGCGTCAAAGGCGAGTTGCGCGGCGTGCTCCGAGGCCGCGGGAAGCCCAAACTCCTCGGAAAGGTCTTCTGCGGTCAGGGCACGGCACTGATTGAGCGTGTGGTGGGCAAGCTTCTCCGTAAGCAGCGAGCCGCAGGCGATCGATGCGGTGCAGCCGCGGCACAAAAAACGGACTTCCGCCAGGCGCGCGTTTTCGATGCGAGCGGCAAGCTGCAGGACGTCGCCGCACACGGGGTTCGAGACTTCCACGACGGCGGTAGCGCCGGGGAGTTCGCCGGCATTCCGCGGGTGGCGGAAATGGTCGAGGATGAGTTCGCTGAACACGAAAAGAGTATGGCAATCCGGCCGCGAAAGTTCAACGCGGCCCCGGGCGCATTGCCGCAGAGATGTTTCAGCGCGCAGCTCAGCGGCCGTTTCCAACGCGCGGCCAGTTCAGGTGTTCCCCTTTCAAAGGCGGAGGGCAGGCGCGGGGGTCGAAGCAACACGTCAGATACCCGCGGTCATGTTGCGCCGCCAAGCTCCTTTAGCTTGCGCTCCGCGGCGGCGCGGATGACGTCGCGCCGCTCCGGGGGATCGGCCGTGTCCGAAGGCAGGAGGTCCAGCGCTTTTTTGGCGCTTTGCCGCGCTAGGTCCTTCTGGCCGTCGGCCAGGCAAGCATCGGCCAGGCTGTCGAAGGCGTTCGGGGAGTCGGGGTAGGCAAAGGCGTTCAACTTCATAATTTCCACGGCGTATCTGGTGTCGCGGGCCTGCAAGCGCTCGTATCCCATGAAGTTGACGAGGTCTTCGGGAAACAGGCTGGCTTTCGGGTCGTGTTTGCGCGCCTCAGCCAATTCCTGCTGGACTTTCGTCGCGCGGCCCAGGTCGATCTCTTCCAAATAGCTGACAGCCGCAGTGAGTTCCGGAGAACCATTGGAGGCGGGAGCGCTGCCGGGCGTCTTGATGAGCGTCGTCACAAACCAGTCCGTAATCGCCGCCGGCAAGTCAGGATGGACCGGAAATATGTCCGCCCCGTGTCCCCCGGTTTTGTAGCGCAGGAACTTCTTCTGCGGCGTGGACGTAAGGCTGTACAGCCACTGGAGCGCGAGAACCGTGGGCTTAAACTCATCGTCGTCGGCCAGGGCGAAAAAGGCCGGCAGGTTCGACTTGCGCAAGAACGCACGGCCATTTATGTCCGTGTTGCCGGAGAGGAGAACCAGAGACTTCACCTCCTGGTGGCGGCGAGCGGTCTGAACGGAGTTATTTACGCCACAGCTCGCTCCGCCAACCCCGATGACGTCCGCCTTCACGCCGGGCCGGGACTTGAGGTACTGAAGGGCCACATCGAAATCGCCGGGCCATTTCGCCTGCAACTCCATCGCCTGCTGGGGCGTCGCCTGGTCGAAGCGCACGCCGCCGCTCTCCCCAAACCCACGATTATCCACGGTGAGGACGTTGATCCCAGCCGCGGCGAGTTGCTCAGCAAGGCCGTCCCATACGCGGCGCTGGCGGTTGCATTGGTGGAGCAGCAGCACTCCCGGGCCAGGCGCTGCCGCGGGGAAAAACGAGGCTTTGAGATTGACGCCGTCCAGGGCAGTCAAATCCACGGTGCGGGAACCTGGGGCCGGCGTCGGGCCGCTCCAGCAGGCAACGAACGTAGATACCAGACAGACGACACCGCCGATCTTCGCGACCCGGGAACGCATGGTCACCCTCCCGAACAGCGTCCGCTCCTGGTTCCCCATTGTAAAATAGTTATCAAGCTAATTAACTAAGAATCGTCAGCGGGGCTGTGAAAAAGCTACGGAGCGGGCCGCCCCGGGCCTGATTAAGCAGGTGCGGTCCCGAATGGTCCAGTGCGGAAGCGCCGAGTTCGCGGGGGCCGTAGAGTCACTCTGCCCACACGGTCATTTCTTTGCTGCCGGCCTGGCACTGGTCGGCGGGAGCGCAGTCATCGTTCCTTGAAACTGGCTCGTAAGCGCCAGCCGGTATTTCCGGTTTGGAGGCGACAGGGGTACCGCAGCAACGGTCATCAGAATCTTCCCTGTTTTATAGTCGACTTCACGAAAGGTCGTCACGCTCTTATCGCTAGGACGGAGACTGGGCAACGATAAGAGCATCAGGGCTTCTTGGGGGGAAGGAATTTCTTTTCGATGGAGGCGATGACGACGTAGTTTGGATCGACCATCTCGGTCAGGTGAATCTTCGCCACCTTAGAGAGCAGTTCGTAAGCGTCCAGTTCGGAAAGGCCGTAGTCCGCGTGAATCCAGGCGACGAGTTCGGTGAAGGCGATGCGCAGCGCGTCGTCGAGCGGGCGGTAGATTCCGGCGGCCATGATTTCGCGGTCATTCTCGAAGCGCGGCCAGTTGAGGCGCTTGCCCTTGAGCAGGTCAAAACGCAAGCGAGCACGCATGGGAACTTCGATGGCGGTGCCGGCGACCTCACCGTCGCCCATGGCCGCATGGCCGTCGCCGAAATAAAAAAGGGCGCCAGGGACGTTCACCGGCAGATAGAGGGTGTTGCCGGCGGAAGCTTCCGGGGCGTCCATGTTTCCGCCGAACTCGGCAGGCACTACCGAACTGCGCGCCTCCCCGCCGGCGGGAGCCACGCCGATGCAGCCGAGAAACGGATGCAAGGGAATCTTGGTGGTGAACTTCGAGTCGAGCGCCTGAAACGTCGCCATGTTCGATTCTTTGTCGATGGGATAGAACCAGATGCGTTCGGGCAGAGGAGGGTGGAGCATGGGAGTGTAGTTGGTTTCGTTGAGCGCGCCGAAACCGGGAGCGAAGGCGCCGATGCCCTGTTTCCCGTCCACTTGCAGATCGAGAATCTGAATAACCAGGGTGTCGCCGGGCTCCGCGCCTTCGATGAAGAACGGGCCGGTGAGCGGGTTGTCGCCCTTCACGAGCGCCAGCGTGTCGCCGGGCTTCTGGATGGCGTTGCCGAAGCAGTCGAGGGAGTTGGCGTCGAGTGTGTCGCCGGGACGCAGCCGCGCGACGGGCGGCGCAACGCCGTAGGTGTACTTCACATTGCCGAGCTCCGCCTGGAAACGCACGGTCTTGGACGATTGTTGTTGGGCGGCGGCAGATCCGGCGACAAGAGCCAGTGCGAAGGTCCGCGATACGGTCTTGAACGAGTTGCGCATGAACAGGACCCCTCCGCCAACGACGCTTGACCGCAGTAGAGTCCATCATAGCGACATCGCGAAAGCAACAGCCACCAAGGGAGACAAGCCGAGGCTAGAGTTCCAGGTGCAGACGCACGCCCGGCACGAGGACCGGACCGCGGTCGCGGTTGTAGCCCGGGTTGTTGATGTGCTGGAGGTCGAACGACCAGAAGATGCCGCGGTAAAGATGAAAGGTGTAGAACGCTTCGACGATCTTCTCGCGGCCGTAGTTGAGGCGGCCGTCGCCAAGCAGGAAGCCGTGACCTCCGAGTTCAAGATACAGCCGGTGGTCGGCGGAGAGCGCATTGGAAGTGAAAGCGAAACCGGCGCGATCGAGGCTGCGGCGCCAGATCTTGCCGTGGGCAACGGCTCCGAGGCTGACGGATTGATTGACCTCGGTGTAGGCGAAAGACTCGTGGCGGCCTTCGTTCCAACCAAAGCGTCCGAAAGCAGTGAGCCATTTCGTAAGGCCTTGTTCGAGGTTGACTCCGAAGCCGTACTTGAGGGTTTGCTGGAGCGGGTGGGCGGTGATGTCCGGAACCGGCGTGATTCCGGCCTCGAACTGCCGGATAGCGGTGCGGTAGTCGCCCATGTTGGCGTAGTTGAAGTAGCTCAGGAGGCGAATCACAGCGTCGCGCTTGGGGAGAAAGCCGCGGCGCAATTCAAATTCAAAATTGTCGGCGTGGGCGCGGGTGATGTTCCACTGGTAGTCGATGCCGTTGGCGACACGCGGCATCAGCACCCCGGCGTAGCGGAGGCCCCAGATGCGATCCTCGTAGTCCAGGATGATTCCGACGGTGTAGCCCCGGGTATCCGCCGCGTAGTCGTAGCCGCCGTTGTTGTCCACG
>DASPOW010000105.1:0-2082 GCA_035625855.1 Candidatus Methylomirabilota bacterium
GGACTTGGCCAGCAGGCCTTCGTCAATATCGGCAATGACCTGGTGGACCTGCTGCCCGACGTCGCGCACCACCCCTTTCCGCGCGGACTGCAGCTCCGAGAGCCGTGCCTTCATCACGTGCGCCTGCTGGCTGCGCTCGAACTGCTCGCCGCGCTGGCGAATCCATTCCTTCCCTTCGAGGATGAGATTGGCGAATTGCGCGGCGATCTCCTGCGTCAGAAACTTCAGCAGCGCGATGCGGAAGAGGAAGTCGATCTCGATGTTCTTCTGCGCCTTAGCTTGGGTGATGGCGCCCTGCAGCAGCTCCGTCAGCAGTTTGCGAAAGACCGCTGTATCCGGTGTTTTCGCGCGCAGCTCCAGACCCCCGACGTGCGCCGTGCTCTGGTGGATCAGGTCGGAGAGATACTCCCGCGCCGCCTGGACGAACTTGGGGCTCAGAAAAACGTCGTGATGGATATTGTCGACGCCGATGGCCAGCGACGCCATCGGGATCGTGGTGTTGTAGCTTTCGAGCTGCAATCGCTTCTCGTCGGAGACGCCGGGCGTGGCCAGGTCCATGGGCATGATTCCGCCGGAAGGGGGTGAACTTAAACCGTAGCAAGGGCCCGGATCAGGGGCAAGGGCGCCTGCGCGGCGGCGTTCCCTAGATGCAACCCTCGGCGCCCCCGCGGGTCAGCTTCCCTGTGCGGGCTCGATGGTGATGCGCCGCGCGTCGCCGCCGAGGTGCTCCAGGTGAATCCGCACCTGCGGCCAGGCGACCCTCAGGGAAAAGCGGTCGGGCCACTCCAGGATCACGATGCCGGGTTTCGCGAAAAAATCGTCCAGGCCGAGTGATTCGAAGTCCCGCAGGTTCTCCACGCGATACAAATCCAGGTGGTGAACTCTGGCGTCTCGCCCGTATGTGTGCACCAGCGTGAAGGTAGGGCTCGTCACCTCTTCCTCGGCCGCCGCGCCGAGGCCGCTCACGATTCCCTTGGTCAGCGTCGTCTTCCCGCTTCCCAATTCGCCGGAAAGAAGCACGAGTATGGGCGCCTTCAGGCGCGCACCCAGTTCGCGTCCCCAGCGGATGGTCTCTTCGGCCGAATGGGAGATGAATTCTTCAAGCACTGCGCTGCAGCTCGCGTAGGAGTTCCAGCCGCGCGGCGGGAATGAACTCGCAGACCTCGCTGGCCAAAAGGCCGGAAGGCTCTTTTCCCGCCGTCGCCAGTTCGGCCGCGCGTCCGTGAAGGAATACGCCCAGGGCCAGCACCCTGGCCCAGTCCCTGGTTCCGAATTGCGCGGTGAGAGCGGCCAGCACGCCGGTCAGTGTGTCGCCGGTCCCGCCTTTTGCCAGCCCCGCGTTGCCGGCTGTGCTCACGTAGGCGTATCCCTCCGGAGCCACAATCAAGGTGTGGAATCCTTTCAGCACGACGAAGATTCTCCACCGCGCCGATGCCTCCTGTGCCGTCGTCAGCCGGTTGGCCTGGACCGCCGATGCGGACACCCCCAGCAGCCGCGCCATCTCTCCCGGATGCGGCGTGATGGCCAGCGTTCGCTCGCGGTCGCCCAGCAGCTCAAAACCCCTCCCGGCAAACGCGTTCAGGCCGTCCGCATCCAGCACAACTGGAAGTGTCGCGTCGCGCACGATGCTGCGGATGAACTGTTGCGTCTCGAGATGCGTCCCCAATCCCGGGCCGACGCCGAGAACGCTCTTCCCTTCCAGCAGCTTCGCAAAACGCCCGTACTCCAGGCTTGCCGGAGAAATGGTTCCCGCATCGGTCGAGGGCAATGCCTCTGCCATGTACTCCGCGGCCCCCGCCGCGACGCTTGCTTGGACCTGGTCCGCTGTGGCGATGGTTACGAGGCCCGCTCCAGCGCGCAGGGCTCCTCGCCCCGCCAGCGCCGCTGCGCCGCCCTTCCCCAGCGAGCCACACACCAGGAGAACATGCCCGAAGGAGCCCTTGTGCGAATCCGCCGCGCGCACGTAAGGAAGCTCGCCAAACTCCCCGGGCTCCGCCATCCGGATCGCGGCTCTTCCGATTTCCTCGACGAGTTGCGGCGGCGACCCGATCTGACGGACCAGCAGCGCTCCCACCGCGCCGG
>DASPOW010000106.1:0-7202 GCA_035625855.1 Candidatus Methylomirabilota bacterium
TGGATTATCACGGCACGCCCATGCCCATCAACCAGCTCGGCACGATGACCGTGCCCGACGCTACGCTCATCGTGATTCAGCCGTGGGATCCGAGCGCCGCTGCCATGATTGACAAGGCCATTCGCTCTTCCGACCTCGGCCTGAATCCTGCCAATGACGGCAAAGTCGTGCGCGTCCCGATTCCCGCTCTCACCGAGGAGCGCCGCAGGGAAATCGTCAAGCATTTGCACAAGGTGCTCGAGAATCACCGTACCGCCGTGCGCAACATCCGCCGCGACATCAAGGAAGCCGTCGAGAAGCTTGAAAAGGAAAAGAAAATCAGCGAAGACGACAAGAAGCGCACGCTTGATGAACTGGAGAAGCTTTCCCACGCGGAGACCAAGAAGATCGAAGATCTTTCCGCCGCCAAAGAGAAAGAGTTGATGGAAATCAAGTAGCGCGCCGGACGCTGCGCTACGGCCGGGTCGCTCCGCCTCCGGGCGCCGCCGCAGGCTTCGCGCTCACCGCGAAGGCCTGGTTTTCATCGCTCTCGACCGCGCGGTAAAACGCCGCGTAATCGGCCGCCCTCTCCCCCGGAATCTCGCGCAGGATAAACCGCAGCACCCGCGAAACGTGCAGCTTGGTGCCCTCCGTTTTGTACTCCGAGGAGTACGTCGCGTAGTCGCGTGCCACGCTGATTCCCGCCGGAGCGTGCACTTCCGTTCCCGGCGGCAGTTCGAGCCAGCACTCCGCGCTGGCCTCAACCGCTGTGCCGAATTCGATTTTCGCGGCGTGCTCGCCCGCGCCGGGTGACGCGGGAGCATCCGGCAGGCGCAGCACCGGCATCGGCACTCGAACGCCCGCGGCGGCTTTCGTCCAGTCCACGAATCTGTCCTGCGTGAGTTCGTACTCCACGCGAAACGCTTCGTCCGTCTTCGAAGGATCGGAAGCATCGGTGCGCGCGATGCGCCCGCGGAATCCGCCGGCTTGCGCGAGCGCCGCGCCCAGCTCGCTCCAGGACTCCTTTTTCGCCTTGTGGAACGCCTCGCGCAGCAAGAGCTCGTCGTCTCCTCGCAGCGTGTAGCTGACCTTGGCGTGAAGGCTCCCGTCGGGCCGCACCGTTGCGGTTACGCCCAGCCGCTGCATCGCAGGGAAAGGCAGTTCCAGCGGCACCCGTTCAAAGATGCCCATGTTACTCTCCGGCGCCGTGCGCAATGCGGGTTTTCCGCGGAGGTTCGCGGCAATCATCCGGTACGGGGCGACCTCACGCGAGGGGTCGAGCCAGACCGTCGTTGCGCCGAGTTCGGCGTGCAGGAGCACAGCGGAGAAATATCCAGGCACCGGAAGCGCCGTGGTGTAGGAAGCATCCGCGAGTGGAAAGACTGCTTCCGCGGGAATATGCGCAGCCGCGGCGAGGTCTCGAAGCAAGGCGACTTTTTCTTCCTCGGTTCCGTATCCAGCCGCAAGCACCTCGGCGGCGCGGCGCGTGCGCAGTCCCGTGGCGCCCAGCGGCACCGCGACAGTGGCCACCCTTTGCGAGGTGAATTGATACAGCGTCTCAAGCTTTTCCCCTTCCGCGGTCATCCCCTTGGTGAGCTCTTCAGCCTTGGCTGCGATCCCGGGCTCCGGTGTTCCGGGCGGAAGGAGCTTCTGCAGCGCCATCAAGAGGCCGGCCCAACCCGAAAATGTCGCCAGGGAGACATCGGGTTCCGCCGGGCCGGCCGGGGACCAGCGAACCCCCGGCGCGCCGGCCTCGCCCGTTTTTGCGGGAACGGGCCGCCGCCAGGTATGCGCGATTCGCTCATCCGTTCCCGCGCCGCGTCTCTCGGTCGCGTAGGCGCGCGCCTGCGCCGAAAGGTGCATGGTCGCTTCACTGGCCGCAGGGAGTTCGATCTCCAGGGTCTCCCGCGCCACATCTTCCCTTGCAAAATTGTGCGCGAAAAAAAAGTCTGGCGCGAAGGGCGAATACTCCACCTGCGTTACCACGCGATACTCGAGCAGATCCCCGGGCTGGAGCCCCAGAATGCGGACTGACTTCCGGCGCAGGTCTGCAAAGTCCGGCGCGTTCGCAGCCGCGGGAAGCACCTGCTCCGTCACCGCGCTTGGCAGAATGTCCGCCGTGCCGCCGCCGGCATGGGTAATGCGCACAAGAGAAAAATCGATGTGCTCGAAGCCCCGGTTGTAGTCGAAGGACAGCCGCGAAAACTGCCGCGCCGCGGCTTCGGTCCGAATGCGGACAATCGCGTGAACCTCGCGGCGGCTAGTCCCGTCGCTCGCGAAGCGCACGCGCGTTTCGAGCAACTCCACAACGTCGCGCTCCTCTGCCTCTTTCGTTTGCCCCGGCTGCGCAGGCGCCTGCTGTGCTTGCGCGCGAGCGGGCTGACCCGAGAGCAGGATTAGGCACGGGAAGAGGGCTGCGGCGGGAAACAGGCGCCGGCGATGCTTGGGCGCGTTCATCCGCCGAGTGTAGGTCCCGCCTGCCGCGCGGTAAAGCGGGCTGCGGGCATCGTTTGTGCAAAGTGCCAGCGAACGAGACAAAGGGAAACAAAGTGCGCGGGCTTTGCGTCTGATTCTGGGAACGGCATAATGGGTTTCACGCTGCACCGTATCAGGGGGAGACGAATGCGAACCCGAGCTTTGGGAATCCTGCTGGCTCTGTTTTCGGCGACGCTCTGTCTGCGCGCTCAGGAAGGCAGCGGCGCGCCCGGCCCCAGCGAAGACGGCACGGCTCCTGCCCTGGCGCGGGTCGCGGGCGAAGGGTTGCTGCGCTCGCACGCTTTCCAGTATTTGACCGAGTTGAGCGACGACATCGGCGCGCGCGTCACGGGCTCACCTTCGGCAGACAGAGCTGTCGCCTGGGGCATTGCCAAGATGAACGCTATGGGCCTGGAAAACGTCCATACGGAAAAGTGGCAATTGTGGCGCGGCTGGACCCGCGGCACGGCGGAAGCGGAGCTGCTCGCGCCGGTTCGCCGCAAACTCACGGTGGACGCCATGGGCTGGACGGGCTCGACGCCGCCGGGCGGCGCCGAGGGCGACTTGGTGGCCGTGAACGTTTTCGACCTCGAACACGAAATCAAGAATGCCGCCGCTTGGAAGAGCAAAGTGCTCATCGCGGTGCACGCCGGACAGTTTCGCGGCGATGGGGCGCAGCTCTTCGCGCAGTTCGGCGAGTTCCTGAAGGTTGCGGAGCGAGCAGGAGCCCTGACCGTGATCGGCGGCCAGGGAGGCAACCGCGCCGAAGGCAGGCACCTGACTCACACCGGGATACTCGGCTTCAAAGCCGAGTTTCAGATTCCCGTCGTTTCCATCACCGGCGAAGATCAGGGGCAGCTGGAGCGTTTCCTGGCCGCGGGAAAAAAGGTGCGTGTGCGCTTCAACGTGCAGAACACCTTTTCAAGCGGACCGGTCGAAAGCGCCAATGTTGTTGGCGAAATCCGAGGGCGCGAGCACCCCGAACAGGTCTTCGTCGTCGGCGCACATCTGGATTCCTGGGACTTGGGCGAGGGCACCACGGACAACGGCACCGGCTCCGCCAGCGTTCTCGGCGCGGCGGAGGCCATCGTGCGCTCCGGCCAGCGGCCGCGCCGCACCATTCGCTTCGTCCTCTTCACCGGAGAGGAGCAGGGCCTTCTCGGCTCGTTCGCCTATGTCGCGCGGCACGAGTCCGAAATGGCCAACCACCTGGGTGCTCTCGTTCTCGACAATGGGCAAGGACCGCTCGCCAAGTTTCAGCTTGGCCGTGAAGACTTGGGAGAGGCCTTCGCGCCCTTCGCGGATTTCCTTTCCGGCTTTGGCCGGTACGACGTGGATCGCGACGCCGTCTTCGAGACTGACACAGGACCGTTCATCCTGGCCGGAATCCCCGGCATCAACATGGACCAGAATTCACCCGACTATAAATACACGCACCACTCCGCTGGAGACACCCTGGAAGCGGTCAAGCCCGAAGTCCTCACCCAAAATGCCACCCTGATGGCCTTGACTGCATTCTGGATCGCCGACCGCCCGGGGCGTTTCGCCGAACCGTGGCCCAAAGAGCGTACTGCGCGCATGCTGGTGCGTCAGCACCAGGACGCCTTCCTGAAGGCCTTCCATATCTGGCCCTTCGGAGATTCGGGCCGCGGGGATGACGACAAGGACTAAGGCCCCCTTCCTCGCGTGGCTGGCTCCGTTCTTTTCCGCTGGCGCGAGCCTTTTGCCTCGTGATTAGATTCGCCCGGAGGATCCGCTCATGCGCAAGAGATGGGCTCCCGCGCTCGTTGCTGTTGCTGCCGCCTCTTTGCTGGCTGGCGCGGCCGGTCAGGACAAACCCCAGGACCGCCGCAAGTATCTTGAACCCGGCACGCCCGTGTCGGACGATCCCCGGCGAATTCCGGTGCGGCCCGGGCCGCGCGGCCCGGACGGCACGCTGGTTCTGCGCGGTGGCCGGATCTTTACGGGTACCGGCGCGCCCCCGAGCGAAGGCACGCTGGTTATCGAGCGCAATAAAATCGCGAAGCTCCTTCCGCCCGGCTCAACGGACTGGCCCAGAGACGCCCGCGTGATTGACGTGGCCGGCAAGTTCGTTATGCCGGGCATGATTGACCTGCACACGCACCTCACCTATCCGCTGACTACCGGCGACTTTGGCGTGGCAACCAGTGAGGCCGATGCCGCCCTGCGCGGGGCGGAGAAGCTGAGGTACTTCATCGAAAGCGGAATCACCAGCGTGCGCGACGTCGGCTCGCAGGGACTCGTGACTTTCCGTCTCAAGGAATGGGTCGCGGAAAATCGCATCGCCGGTCCGCGCGTTTTTCCCGCCGGGAAGTTCATCACCGCCGAAGGCGGTCATTCGACCGAGGGCACCCCGGATAATTTCATCCGCTTGCAGGACGCCACGCGTCTCGCCTCGGGTCCGGACGATTGGCGCCTCGCGGTCCGCGAACAGTTTCACAACGGCGCGGACCTCATCAAACTGGGGAGTCACTTCACCTTTGACGAGGTTAAGGCTGCCGTTGAAGAAGCTCATGCTCTCGGATTGAAGGTGACCGTGGACGCGGAAACGTTCTACATCCAGCGCGCCGTCGAGGCCGGCGCGGACACCATCGAGCACCCTCTCCCGCGCAGCGAGGAAACCATCCAGCTCATGGCCAGAAAAGGCGTCGCGGCGGATCCCACGCTGATCCCTTATCAAATCATCTTCGATGAGTGGGGAGGCTACTTCGGCTCCACCTCGCGCCGCTTCACGTTTTCGAAGGAAGCAAATCTCGAAATGCTGCGCCGCCTCAAACGCGCCGGCATCAAGTGTGGCATCGGAACGGATTTGATTCTGCATTGGTATCGCTACCTTCCCGGCGCGTACATCCAGGAAATGAAGAACTTCGTCGCCGCCGGCTGGAGCATCCCCGAAGTGCTGGCGATTGCGACGAAGACCAACTCCGAGATTCTTGACATGAACGACCGTCTCGGGACCCTGGAGCCGGGCAGGCTGGCCGACGTCGTGGTGATTGACGGCAGGCCCGACCAGAATCTCGACGACCTGGCTCGGGTGGACTTGGTGATCCGCGACGGCTACATCGTCGTCAGGGACCGCCAAATCGCTCCCCAGCCGCGTCCATTCGTGCCGATGAAAGCGCAGTAACGGTCCTAGGACTAAGTTAAGAAACAGAAAATAAACCTCTTATCCGAGGTCGCTAACCACGTCCAGATCGTCTTGAAGGTCGGCCTTGGACCCGCCAAGGCTCAGTTTCGGGGAAGCCGCGCAAACGGGGCCTGCCGAACCTAACTGCTACGTTTTCAACCGTTTTTCCACCGCGGCCGGATTTGCCCGCCCGAATTGCAATTTGACAGAATGCGTCGGTTCCCCTATACTTCGGCCTTCAATCAGGGGGCATTGCAGGACCCTGTAGTTGGAAGGGCTGTAGGATCTTCGGCTCCAGAACACGGTTCGTCGGAATGGAGCAGAAGAGCGGCCGGAATGGGGCGCCAGCCCCGCAAAGCCGAGTGAGCCTCTCCGATCGAATCCGGTAGTGAGCTCTTGCTTCCGGAGTGCGCGCGGAGTTTCTTGCTGGTCTCTCCGGATTCGCAGTACGACCTTTCAGCAGATTCGTGCGCCCGCGCGGACGGAGTCCGGTTTGCCGCGGGAGGCGCCGCGAAATTTTGTGTGCGATTGAGGGAGCACTGTGCCGACTTTTGCGCAACTGGTACGAATGGGACGCGAAGCCGTCCGGACGAAAACGAAGTCACCGGCGCTGATGGGTTGCCCGGAAAAGCGCGGCGTGTGCATTCGCGTGTACACGCAGACGCCAAAGAAACCCAATTCCGCCCTGCGAAAGGTCGCGCGCGTGCGCCTGACCAACACCGTCGAGGTGACCACGTATATCCCGGGCATCGGTCACAACCTGCAGGAGCACTCCATCGTGCTTGTGCGCGGTGGCCGCGTAAAGGATCTCCCCGGCGTGCGCTATCACATCGTCCGGGGCACGCTCGACGCCGCGGGCGTCGAGAATCGCAAACAGGGCCGCTCGAAATACGGCGCCAAGCGCCCTAAAGCCGCGCAGAAGTAGCGCGATAGAGGAAACGAGATGCCGCGCAAAGGACAAGTAAGCCGCCGCAAGGAACAAACCGATCCGGTTTACGGCAGCGAGTTGGTGATGAAATTCATCTGCTCCATGATGTGGGACGGCAAGCGTTCCACCGCGCAGCGTGTCTTTTACGGCGCCATGGATCAGATGGCCAAGAAAACCAACGACGACGCCTTGAAGCTTTTCAAGAAGGCCGTGGAAAACGTCAAGCCGGTGCTTGAAGTCAAGACGCGGCGCGTCGGCGGCGCGAACTACCAGGTGCCTGTGGAAGTGAACCCCTTCCGCCGGCAATCGTTGGCAATTCGCTGGCTTTTGCAGTACTCCCGGGAACGCGCCGGCAAAACCATGGTGGACCGCCTCGCGGATGAGTTGATCGATGCCGCGAACGCCCGCGGCGGCGCCATCAAGAAAAAGGAAGACGTCCACCGCATGGCCGAAGCCAACAAGGCGTTCGCGCACTATCGCTGGTAGGAGTTTTGCGGAACAGAGGATTTTGAGATCAGGGAAATGGCCCGTCAGTTCAAACTCGAGGACACGCGCAATATCGGCATCATGGCGCATATTGATGCCGGTAAAACGACTTCGACCGAGCGCATCCTGTTCTACACCGGCGTGACCTACAAACTCGGCAGCGTCGACGAAGGCACCGCCACCATG
>DASPOW010000107.1:0-8610 GCA_035625855.1 Candidatus Methylomirabilota bacterium
TAGAAGAGAATCACGTCTCGAGCGCGCCCGACGCTCGCGCGCGGCGTTGGGGCAGCATCCAGGACTTGAAGGATGGCTGCGGGAGGTTTTTGATAGGCATCCTGCGCATGCGCGGGCGCAGGGAAAAGCGCAGCCGCAATCAGGGCCACAATGGGACCCAAAAAGCGAAAGTGTGATGAGGACCGCTTGTACATGAGGCTCCTCCACAGGGCTGGCGCGGATTATGCCAGATTGTGTTGGGTGTGACGCGCGCCGCTCGTCCGCAGGTACGCGCTGTCCTCCAGCCCGGCGCGAACGAAGGGCGTTTTGCGCCAGCGTATTCTCGGGCTCGATCCATCGCGCCGCGCGGTGCGCGGATGGTGCCGGGGGCCAGAATTGAACTGGCTACGCCCGCCTTTTCAGGGCGGCGCTCTACCGGTGAGCTACCCCGGCACGTGGGGAACGATTCATTTTAGGGGTGGGTCCGAGGGGTGTCAACGCTACCGAAAACCCGGTAGTGGGTCAGTTTGCTCTCCATCGCTGCTGGGGCGACCCCCGGCACGTATCTCACCTCGAAGGATTTCACGGAAGAAGGTCCGCGAAGGACGCTTCTGCTCGCATTGGAGCGCGACTGGCCGGTTTACCTGGCATTGACGGACACCGACGTCGCCGACTTCCTGATCGCCGAAACAACGAAGACATTTTCTAGACACTGAGGCTTGCCGGCAGTACCCGGGCGGAGTCTTCCTCCGCTAGCGTGCGTCAACTGCGGGCGCTGGAGAGCCGAGTAATCGTTGCAGGTTCCGCGCCTGTTGATTGCCGGGGTCCAGGCGCAACGCGGTCTCCGCGTCGGCTCGCGCCGCCGCCGTTTCCCCGCGCCTGTAGTGAACCACCGCGCGGTTCGCCCACGCGCGTCCGTATTGCGGCGCCTCCGCAACCTCGCGGTCGAGAAGCGCCAGCGCCTCGTCCATCCGATTTGCCTGCATGTAGATTCCCGCCAAGTTCACCAGTATCTCGTCATAATGCGGATCGTCGCGCCGCACCATAGAGAACGCGCGCTCCATCATCGCACCCGCCGCCTGGTAGTTGCCCCTCCATGACTCCAGGAGCCCGCCGGCTGCCATTGCCTCGAGATAATCGGGATAGATGCTGAGCGCAGCTTCAATCTCACGCTGCGCCTCTTCCAGCCGGCCGGAGGCCGCATGCGCTTCCGCAAGTGCGGCATGAGCTTTTGCGCTGCGCGGCACGGCGCGCACCGCGGCCGAATCCAGCGTCAGGTTGTCCTTCCAATCTCCGTTTCGCACCAAGCTGCGCGCCCCCAGCGTGACGACGAGAGCGGCCAGGACTCCCGCCGCGATCTTCCGGTTCGCTCTTTCCAGGCGCAGCCACGCCAGCGCGGCCAGCAAACACAATCCCGCCGACGGAAAATACGCCAGCCGTTCTCCCATGACCGTACCGATGGGCATCAGGACGTTCGCCGTCACCGCAAAGCCGGCCAGGTAGATGCCGCCAGCCAGCGCAATCCCGAACTGGCGTTTCGCCCCGGCCCACAACCAAGCGCCCACTGCGGCAACGGCCGCGGCCGCCGCGGGAACCGTGTGGCGCCAATCCAGGTAAACCGGAATCGCGTCGAACGAATAGTCACACGAGAGCGTAGCGGGAAAAAGCTGGAGCCCAACGTACTTCCACGCAATACGAATTGCGTTGAGCACCCGCCACCCTACAGGGAGGGCAGCGAGCGGGTTGTTGATCAGCGGAATGTGGGCCTCGCCGAAGCGGCCACCCTGCACCCTCCAGAGAACGCCCAGGTACAGCAGCGTGACGCCGCCGATGGCGAGATACCTTGCGCTGCGTTTCCAATGGCCCCGCGCGTAATCCCCCAGCATCGCCAGCGGCAGAAACACGACCGCCGACTCCTTGGACATCAGCGCCAGAGCAAAGCAGATTAGCGACGGGACGAACCGGTCTTTCAGGTGCAGAAGCCATGCCGCAAGCAGGAATCCCGCGGCGAAGAGTTCCGCACGCCCCGCGATTGACGCGACAGCCTCGACATGAATGGGGTGCACCGCAAAGAGCAACGCAGCGGCAAAAGCCGCCGTCCTCGCCCGAGGAGACACAGCCAAAGCGGCTTGCAGCAACAGGTACAGGAGCCAGCTAACCCCGGCGTGCAGCGCGAGGTTCACGACGTGAAAGACGAGCGGCTGCCCGCCGCCGGCCTTCCAGTCGAGCGCGAAGGACGCGAACGTCAACGGCCGGAATACGTTCGTTGCCTTGTGCGCGGAAAAGATGGCCCGCAGCGAAGGGTCCGTCACCTGCGGGTTCTTCACCACATAAAGCTGAAGGTCATCCCACGTGAACGCGTTCCGGAACGTGTTGCTATAAACCAGCGCCGCGACAATCAGAAGAATCGCGGCGCACAAGCGCTCCTTTGTCTCTTCGGGCATTTGCCCAAGACGCTGCCACGGTGTTCTCGGGAACATGTTAGGCGCCGGAACGAGTGAAATTCGCCAGATCCGATAGTGCACGGTCTCAACAGGCCGTGTGTAGAAGAAACCTCGAGCTTCGAGGCGATTCCGTCAACCCGAGGTTGGATGCGCGCGCCGTGCGGCGGCGCTGCCTAGTGCTCGGAATCGTCGAAGTCTTTCATCCAGTTGCGGTTCTTCAGAACTTCGCGCGGACGGGTGCCGTCTGCGGGCCCTACGATTCCATCCTTCTCCATCAGGTCAATCAGCCGAGCGGCGCGCCCGTAGCCAATGCGCAGGCGCCGTTGCAGAGTGGAAGTCGAGGCCCGGCCCATTTCGCAAACCACGCGAACCGCGTCCTGGTAGAGGTCATCGTCCACTTCGTCGCCGGCCTCTTCCGCGTCGGCGGAGCCTTCCGCGGCCGCCGCCTTTTCATCCTTCGGCGCCTCGAGGAGCTGCTCGTTGTACTTGGCCTCCGCCTGCGCCCGCCAGAAATCGCACACTTGCGTAATCTCTTCTTCGCTCACATAGGGCCCGTGAATCCGGTGCAGCCGCGCCGAACCCGCCGGCAGGTACAGCATGTCCCCGCGGCCCAGGAGCGATTCCGATCCGTTGGAGTCCAGAATCGTGCGCGAATCCACCTTACTTGCGACGCGGAAGGAAATGCGCGCGGGGAAATTGGCCTTGATGAGGCCGGTAATGACGTCGACCGACGGCCGCTGGGTCGCGAGCAGAAGATGGATGCCCACCGCGCGCGCCATTTGCGCCAACCGCGTGATGGATTCCTCGACGTTGTTGGTGTCCACCATCATCAGGTCGGCCAGCTCGTCTATAACGATCAGGATGTACGGCAGCGGCTTGCATTGCGGATCGTCAGAGGCGTCGAACAGCGACATCGGCTGCCCTTTCTGGAATTGCCGGTTGTACTGCTCAATGTTGCGCACGCCGCGGTCGGCCAGCATCGTCAGGCGTTTCTCCATCTCCTTGGTCGCGTTGCGGAGAACGTTGGACGCCACCTTTGGGTCGGTCACCACCGGCGCGAGAAGGTGCGGGATCTTCTCGTAGAGGCTTAGCTCCAGCCGCTTCGGGTCCACCAGAACCAGTTTCACTTCGTCCGGAGTGCATTTGTACAGGACCGACATCAACATGGAATTGATAAAGACGCTCTTGCCCGTGCCCGTCGATCCGGCGATCAGCAGGTGCGGCATCTGAATGAGGTCGCTCACGCGGATTCGCCCGTGCAAGTCGCGCCCCATCGCCAGCGTCAGCCGGCTTGGTGAGTTCACGAACTCCGCCGATTCCACGATTTCACGCAGATGAATCGTCTGCCGTCGGAGGTTGGGCACCTCGATGCCCACCGTGGATTTGCCCGGAATGCGCTCGATCAAAATGGATTCCGCCTGCAGCGCCAGGCACATGTCCTCGGCCAGCGACGTGATGCGCGTGTACTTGATTCCCGCTTCCGGCTTGAACTCGAAGGTCGTAACGACCGGCCCGGGGTTGATCTGCGTCACGCGGCCCTGAACGTCGAACTCTTCACACTTCAGCTCGATGGCCCGCGCCCGCTCCTTCAACTCGTCTTCGTCGAGCTTCTCGCTGCGCTCGCCGGGGCGCAGCAGGTTCAGCGGGGGGAGCTTGTAGCTCGTTGCTCCGCGGGAGATCTTCGGCTCCGCCCCGGCGCGACGCCCGGACGCTGCGGTCTTCGCCTTCTCCGGATTCAGCACAAGCACGGGGCCCGTTGGCCCATCCTCGTCCGCCTCGAATTCATCCGGTTCTTCCAGCGCTGTCGCTGCGTTCCCCGGACCGGCGAGGGCGGCGGGCGCACCCGCAGCGCGTTGCCATACCGAGGGCCGCCCTTCGACCTTCATCGTTTCCACTCGACGGCGCAGCCGGTGTTCTTCGCGCCGTTCCCGCCATGCCGCCCAGCGCGCACGCGCCTTCTGCAGGATTCCATTCCGCTTTACTGCTCCCGCGGGGTCTGCGGGCCCGCTGACCCACGCGTGTGCGTTCGAGAACGAGAACCTCGTCGTCATGTACAGGGCCGTCAGGAATAGAGCCACCGCCACCAGGTTGGCCCCGGTCGCGTTGAATCCGGCTCGCAAACCGCCGGCCATCAGGCTGCCCATCAAGCCGCCGGCGGGCACCGAGCCTCGCACCTCGGGAAGGTGCCAGAGCGAAAGCAGCGAGGGCACGGAAAGCAGCAGCAGGCCGTAGCCCACGAGTTTCACGGCCTGCGAGTCCACTGCCCGGCTGCGGAACCAACGCCATCCCAGCAACCCCAGCGCCACGGGAAGCAGGAACGCCGCGAAGCCCAGGACCTGGAACAGCACGTCGGCGCCGTACGACCCCGCCGGTCCAATCCAGTTACGCACGGCGTGCGTGCCCAGGGACGGCGCGGCCACATTGAACGACGGGTCAGTCGGCGAGTACGAAATAAGCGCCAGCGCCATCAACACCGCGACGGTCACGCATAGAAACCCGATCAGCTCATTGAGCCGTTTGTTTTCGGTTGGATTGAGAAAGCGCACAATTTCTCCTCAGCGATGGGGAAGGCTGAGTCACCACGATGCGTGCGGGCGCTTGCGCGCGCATCCTCGGCGGAGGAACATCCCGATCAAGCGCATTCTACCACAGCGAAAGACCACCGCCGACGCGGGAAAGTTCTCTGCGTGTGTTTTTCGGGCAATGCTTATCCCAGCAGGCTGGACGCCCACAAGAGAACCGCCGCTCCCACTATAAGCCGGTAGATTGCAAACGGAACGAAGCCGTGCTTTCGCACCCACGCCATGAACCACGCCACCGACCCGTAGGCCACGATGAACGATACGACGAACCCGATGGCCACGATCATCCAGCCGTGCGCATCAATCTGCGAGACCCCGATCGGATTTTCTCCCTTCCCTCGCACTGATTTCAGGAACGTGTAGACCGTCGCCACGAACATCGTCGGCATCGAGACAAAAAACGAAAACTCCAGCGCCGAGGCACGCGACATTCCAGCTACCTGTCCCGCGGCGATGGTGGACATGGACCGCGAAGTCCCTGGAAACACCGCCGACAGAATCTGGCACGCTCCGATCCAGACGGCCTGGCCCAAGCTCATGTCCTCCATGTGCCACACTCGAATCCGTCCGCTTCCTCCTTCGGGTCCGGCGCGCTCCGCGCTCGCGTGCATCGTGTCCACGATCCACATCACCACTCCGCCGATGCACAGCGAGGCCCCGATAATGGTCAGGCTCTCCAAGTTCTTCCCGATGACCTTCGTCAACAGAAACGATGGGATGGCCGTCACGACGAACGCCACGGTCGTCAGCCCCAACGGATGCGTCAGCGCGTTTCGATTGCCCGTTTCGCCCCGGGGAAACGTGGAAAGAAGTTTCGTAATTCGCTCGCGAAAATAGACCGGCAACGTCAGAATCGCTCCGAGCTGAATCACGATCGTGTACATCTTCCAGTACCCGCTCGTCAGGTCGATGTGCAGCAGCGCCTCGGCCAGCCGCAGGTGCGCCGTCGAACTGACGGGCAAGAACTCAGTCAAACCTTCCACGATGCCCAGCAACACGGAGAGCAGGTAATCGTTCAAAGGATTCTCCTAAAGGGCCGAGCGCATTATGGCTTGCCTGCATCGCGCACGGGCAAGGTCTTGCGCATTTCGTAGGCGTCCAGACGCCCGAGGTAGTAGCGTTTCAGCACGGCTTGGCTACGATAGCCGTGCACCTGCCAGAACGCAATTGCCGCCGCGTTCGTCGTTGCCGTTTCCAGCAGGATGGAGCGAACCTCCCGTGCCGCCAAGTTCGCTTCCATCTGGGCGAGAAGCCGGGAACCCAACCCACGTCGCCGGTGCGCTTCGTCCACATCCAGCGTGATGATGTGCGCAAGCGGGCGGTTTTCCTCGGCAAGAATAAAGCCTGCAATCTTCCCGCCATCCTCGGCGACCAGGCACTGCGCGCCGTTCATCGCCAGAAAGTAGCGCAGCGCGGTCTTCGTGTAGGCGATGCCTGGGGGAAAGCATGCCTGGTCAATTCGGTACAGCGTCTGAAAGTCGCGCGCCTCGTAGGGCCGGATCGGGAAGGCCATGTTCCGCAAGGTATGGCACAGAGCTCCCGCCGAGGCAAGCGGGGAGGCGGCGGGTTGACCATGGAAATACGCTGCCGAAGGCGTTCCGTTGTTTCCCGAGGCGCCGCGTGTCACAATCGCCGCGGGTCCGGCATTTATTCTCCAATGAGAGGAGCTCGCGTGCGCAAGCTGGCACTTCCGTTGATACTCTTGCTTTTTCTCGCCGCTTCACTGAGCGGCCAGTCTTCCGAATGGAAGACCTACAAGAACACAGACGGCAACTTCCAGGTTCTGTTTCCCGGCGCGCCGACAGACTCGGAAAATCCCGGCTCGGAGGCGGTACGCTCCCATACGCTCATTGCCAAGCAGAACTCTGGAGCCTATACGGTGGTCTATGCTGCCATGTCCTCGGATCAGGCCGTCGACGAAGCCAACTTCCAGGCCTACAAGAACGGCGTCCTCCAGGAGCTGGCGGGTTGCAGTGTCGACAAGGAAACGCCCGCTTTGCCAGCCGTGCGGAGCTACGTTGGCCGCTATTACCGGCTGGCGTGCGAAAAGATTTATATCGTCGGCAATCTCTACTGGGGGAAGCGCTATGCCTATGCCGTGATGGCGATGTTTCCCAACGGCACGCCGGAATCCGCTGATATCCGGAGATTTCTCGATTCCTTCTCGGTGCTGAACCCTTAGCTTCGTTCCGCGGGCTCGTAGCTCTGGACGAGCGGAAGAGGCGCCTGGAAATGAAAAGGGGCGCTCGCCAGGAGCGCCCCTTCGCAAAGGAACCGGTCGCCTTACAACTGCACGTACACCGTTTTTACTTCCGTGTAGTTGTGCAAGCCGTATTCGCCGAGTTCGCGGCCGATCCCGGACTGTTTGAAGCCGCCGAACGGCGCCGCCGCGTCGAACACGTCGTAACAGTTTACCCAGACGGTTCCGGCGCGTACCCCGTCCGCAATTGCGTGGGCCTTGCCGATGTCCTTCGTCCACACCGCTGCGGCCAGGCCGTACAGGTTCTTGTTCGCGCGTGTCACCACGTCGTTGATGTCCTTGAACTTCAGAATGGACATCACCGGGCCGAAGATCTCTTCCTGCGCGATCTTCATGTCGTCCTTCACGTCTGCGAAAACCGTCGGCTCGATGAAGTACCCTCGGTCACCCACGCGGTGGCCTCCGGCAACGAGCTTCGCGTTTTCCCGCTGCCCGGAGTCAATGTAACTCATCACCTTGTTAAACTGGTCCTTGTCCACCTGAGGGCCTTGCTCGGTCTTCTTGTCGAATGGGTTGCCCACGGTGCGCCTTTTCGCCCGGGCAGCGCTCTTCTCCACGAACTCATCGTAGATCTTCTCTTCAACGTAAAGACGCGAGCCCGCGCAGCAGCACTGACCCTGGTTGAAGAACAACGCGAAGTGTGCGCCTTCAATGGCCTGGTCCAAGTCCGCGTCCGCGAACACCACGTTCGGGCTCTTCCCGCCTAGCTCCAGTGTCACCCGCTTCAGGTTGGTTTCTGCCGCGGCTTTCATGATCAGGTGACCGACCTCCGTCGAGCCGGTGAACGCCACCTTGTCGACATCCATGTGCCGCGCAATGGCGCCGCCCGCCGTCGGGCCGTATCCCGGCAGCAGGTTCACCACCCCCGGCGGGAACCCAGCTTCGATCAGCAGTTCGCCGACGCGCAGGGCGGTCAGCGGCGTCTGCTCGGCCGGCTTCATTACCACCGTGCAGCCGCAACTCAGCGCCGGCCCCAGCTTCCAAGCCTGCATCAGCAGGGGGAAGTTCCAGGGAATGATTTGCCCGGCCACCCCGACCGGCTCGTGCTTCGTGTAACAGAAATAGTTTCCGTTCACGGGAATCGTCTTGCCGTGGTTCTTGTCCGCCCACCCGGCATAGTAGCGGTAGCACGCGACGGTCAGCGGCAGGTCCGCGGTGAGTGCCACGTAGTACGGCTTGCCGTTGTCCAACGCTTCCAGTTGCGCCAACTCATCGGCGTGTTTCTCAATAAGGTCTGCGAGCCGGTTCAGCAGCACGCCGCGCTGCGCGCCGCTGATCTTCCGCCACGGGCCGTTCTCAAACGCCGTCCGCGCGGCCTTCACCGCCCGATCGACGTCCGGCGCAT
>DASPOW010000108.1:0-5451 GCA_035625855.1 Candidatus Methylomirabilota bacterium
AGCGGCTGCGGGTGATTCTCGCCCGGCCCGACGCCGTGGTCCTGGACCTTTGCTGCGGGACGGGCGACCTGGCGCTGGCGTTCGCGCGTACCGGGGAAGCCCGCATCGTCGGAGCGGACTTCGCGCACGCGATGCTCGCCCGGGCACGGGAGAAGGCCGATTTACTGGCGGCGCGTCGCGGCCGCGGAAGCGGCCAAATCACGCTGCTGGAAGCCGACGCACTTCGTCTGCCGTTCGGAGACGCTTCGTTCGAAGCGGTCGCATCGGCGTTCGGATTCCGCAACCTGGCGAACTACGAAGCGGGCCTGCGGGAAATGCTGCGTGTCTTGAAGCCCGGCGGAACGGTGGCAATTCTGGAGTTTGCCGGGCCGGTGCCAGGCTTACTCGGGCGCTTCTACCAGTGGTATTTTCGCGTGGTTCTGCCGCGCGTGGGACGCCTTCTCTCCGGGGACCGCTCCGCCTACGAGTATCTTCCCGCCTCGATTTCCAGGTTCTTTACGCCCGAAGGGCTTGCGGGGGCGATGCGCAAGGCCGGATTTGAGCAAGTGCGTTACGAATTGTGGTTTGGAGGCGCGGCGCTGCACCTCGGGCAGCGCCCCGTCTGACGGGCTGAATCCGCAAGAGCTGCGATTCCGTCAGTCGTCCAAGCCGGCGGCTCGAAGCTTGGCAAGCAGAGTTTTCGGAGTAACGCCGAGTTTTTCAGCGGCGCGGGTCCGGTTCCACTGACATTCGCGCAAGGTCTTCTCGAGGAGAATCTTTTCCACGTGGGCGCCGGCGCGCTCGGTAACTTCCGTCAGAGTTCCGCTCCAGTCGAAGTCTCCCGGCACCATTCCTCCCGGAATCTGAGCTGCCGATGGCCTGGAATCTGGCAATTGCAAGGCCTGCGGCCCGATGAGTTCGCCGTCGGCGAGAATAACCGCGCGTTCGATGGTGTTCTGCAGTTCGCGCACGTTGCCGGGCCAGGCATATTCGCGGAGGCGGCGCTTGGCCTCGTCAGAGAGCTTCAGGGCGGGCTTGCCGAATTCACGGCGAAAGCCGGAAAGGAAGTGGTCGGTCAGGAGCAGGATGTCGTCGCCGCGCTCGCGCAGAGCGGGGACCGTCAGCGGGACGGCCGAGACGCGGAAATAGAGGTCCTCGCGGAATGCCTTTTCCGCGACGGCCTTGCGCAAGTCGCGATTCGTTGCCACCAGGACGCGCACGTCCACGTCGATAGGCTGTGTTCCGCCGACGCGGTCAAAGCGCTTTTCTTCGAGCACGCGCAAGAGCTTGGCCTGGCTGGCGAGGGGAAGCTCGGCGACTTCATCGAGAAAGAGCGTGCCGCGGTGAGCGAGATCGAGCTTGCCGACTTTCTTGGCGCCCGCACCCGTGAACGCGCCGCGCTCGTGGCCGAAAAGCTCATTTTCGACAAGTCCCTCCGGTATGGCCGCGCAGTTGAGCGTAATCATGGGACGCTCGCCGCGAGAGGAAAGGTGGTGAATGGCGCGGGCGAAGAGTTCTTTTCCGGTGCCGCTCTCTCCCAGGAGGAGCACGGTCGAGTCGGTCGCGGCGACTCGCTGGATCTGCCGGCTCAGCTCCTGCATCAGGGGGTGCTCGCCGACAATCCGCGGAAAGCCGTACCGGGAGGCGTACTCTTCGCGAAGGACAAGGTTCTCGCGCAACATCTCCTGCTGCCGCGCGGCGCGTTTCACGAGCAGCAGAAGATGCTCGAGGTCCACCGGCTTCTGAAGAAAATCGAAGGCGCCTTCCTTCATCGCGGTGACCGCTTCCTCGACGGAGCCAAACGCGGTGAGCAGAATTACGGGGATGGTCGGATCGGCCTGTTTCGACTCCCGCAAAACGTCGAGGCCGGATGCTCCCGGGAGTTTCAGGTCGGAGAGAATGAGCTGGTAGCGGCGGCCGCGCACCTTGGAAATGGCGGACGAGCCGTCGGCGGCCTCTTCGACGACGTAGCTGGCGCGTTCGAGCGCCTTGCGCAGCATGGCTCGCAGTTCGCTTTTGTCTTCGACGAGAAGAAGCGATTCCATTCATCTTTTTCTACCACGGAATTGACAGGACGCGCCGGCGCCGCGGCGCGCGTGTGCGGTGAATACTAGCCTCAGGCAGAAGGGGCGCTCTGCCCCCGACGGGCCTCGCTAGCGGGCCCAGCCGGGATCGCCGCCGGCTTTGCGTAGAGCGTCTTCCAGGTCCTCGAGGTTCTGCTGGAGAACCCCGATTTCTTTCTTCTTTGCTTCGATGGCCGCGGTTTTGTCGCTGATTTCCTTGCGGTTGAGCTGCTCATTCATGGCTTTCTGCGGGTCGGAGTAGTATTGGACGTTGAGCCTTTGCAGCTCCCGCTCCAGGATGTCGAGTTCTTTCTCGGCGCGTGCCAGGTTCGCCTTGGCCTCCTTGAACTTCGCCCGCCAGTAGGCCTCGTCCTTGACCTCGGCTTTTTGCGCATTGTCCTTGTCTTTGTCCGTCGCGTTTTCCTTGTCGGGAGCCTCGCCCGGCGCCGCTCCCTGGGTTCCGCCGCTGCCCGCGTTGCCGCCTTTCTTGGAGACATCGTCGTCCGTGTATACCTTTGCGGGCTTCTGATCCTTTTCCTTCTCCTTTTTCTTTTTTTCTTCGCGGGCCTTGCGCGCAGCCTCGGCGACCGAGTCCTGCGACTGGTTGTCTTGGGCAAAAGAAGCCGCAGGCAGGGCCAGCAGAATCAGCGCGGCCGAAAGGGCGCCGGCAGTCACCGCAATGGGAATCCGCATAGAACCTCGCTTGCCGCGGTCGGAAGGGCGGCTGGGATATCGCCTTTACTTAGATGCGGCTTCGACTCAATTCTATCGCTTCGGGCGCCGCCTTGAAGACTGGTAGCGTAACGATAAACTCGGCTCCGCCTTGGGGACGGTTGCGGGCCTCCACGCTGCCGCCGTGCTGCACGATGATCTTCTGTACGACGGCAAGACCCAGGCCCGTGCCACGCGCCTTGGTGGTGAAAAACGGCCGGAAGATCTTGTTGAGGGCCGCCGGTGGAATCCCCGGCCCATTGTCGGCGACGCTGATCTGCTGCACCTCGGAGCTTCCGATCAGCGCGTAGCTGCCGTGAATCAGGATTTGAGGACCGTCCGCGGCCGACGCTGCAGCCTCCGCGGCATTTCGCGCGAGGTTGAGGAGGGCCTGGCGCAGGAAGCCCTCTTCCCCGGCCACCGCGCGAAACCGTCCCTGGACCGCAATCTGCACGGCCGGCAGCGCCTCTTTGAGTTCCGCGACCACGCGCTCGACCACGGTTTCGTGGGAGACCTGGTCCTGCGTAATATCGAGCGGCTTCGCGTACTTCAGAAACTCGCCCACCACCTGCGTGATGTTCTGCGTTTGCTCCAGGATCAGGCCTGCGTACTCGGCTACCTCGCCATCGCCTTTCTCCGTGCGAATCATCTGCGCATAGCCGGAAATCGTCGCCAGGGCGTTCTTGAACTCATGGGCGATGCCCGCGGAAATCTCCCCGAGCGCCGCCAGGTTCTCCTTGAGCTGAACCTGCTGTTGGAGAGATGCCAGCTCGGTCAGGTCGCTCAGCAGGCAAATCGCTCCGGTGATCTGGTCGGCTCCCTTGCGGGCGGGCCAAATCGTGACTCCGAGGAGATGAGCCTCTCCTTTTGAGGCGGTGTGCTCGACCTGTTCGCGGCGGAAGACCACCCCTTTGGTGAGGCACGCGCCGAGAAGCTTCGTCAAGTCGGAATTGGGTCCGAGGGCTTCGCTGTAGCGGCGGAAGCCCAGTCCGCGCATCTCCAGCACTTGCTCCGCCGCGGGATTGGCGCTGGTAATAATTCCGGCGGCATTCACCAGCAGCAAGCCGGCCGGCATGTTGCGGGTGACTTCCTCGCTGAATTTCTCCGTTTGCGCGGCGCGCTCTTTCTCGAGCTTATGGAGTCGCTCCAGCTCCTTTTCCTGGTCGCGCAGCTTCTGAATGACGGCCTGCATGGAGGCGGCCATGAACGCCGAGGAATTCTCCGTGCTGGGAGCTGGCGTAACGGGGCGTGTCTGCTCTTCGCGCCCGTGGCGAAGCAGTTTGCGCGCGACGTAGAAGGCCGCCCACGCAAGCGCCACCACCAGCACCGCCAGCAGCAGGAAAGAGCCCATCGGATTCTTGGGCTGCGTCGGAGGCACCGTGTTTTGCAGCACTACGGCGATCAGGTGCGTTGTGCTTGGATCCGCCAGATAGCTCATTTCTCCGCTCTCTCAGCGCGGAACGAGGAACACCGTGCCGAGCGCGGCGATTCCCAAAAACGTTCCCAGAGGAAGCTGGTAGTGACTCGCCAGGGCCCACTGCAGCGCCGATATCTTGCCCAGCCCGCGACGGCTGGCGCGCTCGGCCACCTGGCGTTTCCAGCCGCCGAAGTACAACGACAGAATGATGCCGAAACCGATCAGGCTGCCCAGAAGCGTGCCGAACAGAATCGTCAGGAACGTGCCGCGCAACCCAAGAAAACTTCCCACCATGGCCATCATCTTGGCATCGCCCAGCCCCATGCCTTCGCGGCCGCGCAGCAGCCGGTAGAGGCGCCCGGCGCCGAGCAGCAGCAGGCCGCCAAAGGCCGCGCCAAGAACGGCGTCAAGGAGTCCCATGACAAACGAGGGAAGAGAAGCGCCGGTAAAGCGGTGGACGATCCAGTAGCCTGCCCCGTCCGTGGGCGGAACTGCCGCGCTGAACACCAGCCCCATTCCCAACCCTGGCCACGTGACCGCGTCGGGCAGCAGGCGCGTGCGCAGATCCGTGACCGTGAGGACAATCATGAGGCACGCGAAGAGAATCCACTTGAACGCCGCCACCGTAAGTCCGAAGACAAGGTAGGACGCCACGAAAATAAACGCGGTGAACAATTCGACCGACGGATACATCGGCGAGATCGGCGCCCGGCAGTTGCGGCAGCGCCCGCGAAGAAAAACCCAGCTCAGGACCGGAATGTTGTCGAGCGGCTCAATCGTTTTCTGGCAATGCGGGCAGTGCGACCGCGGCGTGACGATTGACATCCCCTCCGGAACGCGCGCGATGCAGACATTCAGAAAGCTGCCGATGACGATGCCAAAAAGGAAAAAGAAGAACGAGATCACAGCATCGAATGTGCCACAGGGATGGAGGACGCTCAACGTGCTGTCAACGGATGGGTGTCGGATGGCTAACGGGAACACCCACCCGAAGTGCAATTTGGGACTGCGCCGCGCGTTCGGTAAACTGGAACGCTATGGCAATGAGTTGGTACGAGCATGCCATCCGCCGGTATGAACACCGGCGCTGGACCACCGATGACAACCGCATGGTTCGCCCGTTCGAATGGGGACTCGAACATGTCGAGAGCAGCGGCGCAGAGCGCGATCCGCGCCTATTTTTTGCCGAATACGCGAGTGAAGTGATCGCGCGCAGCGAGGAATGGTATACGTCGGCTGAGGTGACCGATTACCGTGTTGACGACAAAAACGTTCTTACGT
>DASPOW010000109.1:0-10903 GCA_035625855.1 Candidatus Methylomirabilota bacterium
TCCCGGCCGCCGCTCGCGCGGACTCTCTCGAAGATGCCGCTCGCGCCCTGGCTCGCAGGGTTGCTCCCGCCCTCCCTCCCGGGCGTCCTGTTTCCCTAGCCTGGGCGAACCGCTCTTCCCTCCTCGATGCGCAGGCCGACCTCCTCCGTCGCTCCTTCGCCATCGAACTCGAGAGCAACAAAACCGTCCTCGCCCAGGATTCCTCCGCGCCCGTGCTCCGCGTCTCGCTCGCGGAAGACCCCGCGGAAATCCTTTTTGTCGCCGAGGTCCCTTCCTCTGCGGGAATCCAGGTCCACATCGCTGCGGTCCGGAAGGCCGCTCTCCCTCCGATGCAGAAAGCGCTTTCTTCGCCGCGCTTGCAGAAACAGCTTATCTGGCAGCAGCCCGAGCCGATTCTCGACGCCGTCGAGCACACCACCGAAGACGGCAAGCCCCGCCTTTTTCTGCTCCTCCTGCGCGATTCGCTCGCCCTTTACCGCGGCGAGCACGACCGCTGGGTCCTCCGCGATACCAAGCCGCTTCCGCCCCTCGATTCGCCCGCGCGCGACCCTCGCGGCAAAATCTGGTTTTCCCCGGAAACGCCCGACCAGGCGCGTGTCGTCCTCCCCGGCAAGGAGTGCGACGCCCGCCTCAGGGACGCGATTGAGCTGAATTGCCGCCCCGCGAAGGACTCCTGGCAAGACGGAATGTTCCTCGCCTCTTCCTGCGACAATGCCGTCTGGTGGCTGCTCGCCGATGCCGGGGACTACACCGTGCCCGACCGCCTTCTCCTGCGCAAGCCTTCGCAGGGCGAGCCGCAGCCTTCCGTCTCCGAACTCGGCGTGCCCGGGCCGGTGCTTTCCATTTCCAGCGGCCAGGCTCTGCGCGCGGACACCGCGGTCGTTTTCAATCTTTCGACGGGAAGCTATGAGGTCTATCGCATCACTCTGGCGTGCGGCGATTAGCCTGCTTCTGTGTGCGGCGGTCGCGGCGCCCGGTCCAGCCTCGGCGGCGCGACGGCCGCGCTTTGGCGGCACGCTGCGCGTCGAGCTTCACGCCGCGCTGGTGCGCCTCGACCCGCGCCCGTGGCGCGCCGGCTCGGACGAAGAAGCCGCCGGCCTGAAGCTCGCGCCGCTCGTCTTCGACCGTCTCGTCTCGCTCGACAACTATGGCCGCTTCCAGCCGCAGTTGGCCGTTGAGTGGTCCCACGACGCCGGGTTTCGCCGCTGGCAGTTCAATCTCCGCGCCGGCGTGAAATTCAGCGATGGCGCCGTCCTCTCCGCTGCCGACGCCGTTGCTGCGTTGCAGGCCCTCTTGCCGCCCCCGCGCCAGGCCAGCGCTGCGGGCAGTACCGTCGTGATTCAGTCCGCGGTTGCGATGCCGGAACTCCTCGAAGAGCTCGCTTCGGGGCGCTACTTCATTTTTCGCGTTTCTTCCACCGGCGCCCTGGTCGGCACGGGGCCGTTCGTTTCCGCCGAGCGTCCCTCGGCCGCCGCGTCGCGCGGCGAGAGCGCCGACGCCCCTGGCCCGCGTCTCTACTTCCGCGCCAATCCCGATGTCTGGTCCGGGCGTCCCTTCCTGGATGCCGTGGACGTGACCCTGGGTGTCGCGCCGCTTCGCCAGCTCTACGATTTGCAGCTTGCCCGCGCCGACGTGGTCGAGCTCACCGCCGACCTCGTGAAGCGCGCCGCGCAGTCCGGCCTGCGCACGTGGGCCTCTTCGCCGGCGGAGCTTTACGCCCTGTGCTTTGACCTTTCCGATCCCGCCGCCCAGGACGCTGTCCTGCGCGAAGCCCTCTCCTTGTCCCTTGACCGCAACACCATGGCCGGCGTGTTGCTCCAGAAGCAAGCGGAGCCTGCCGCGGCTCTTCTGCCGCAATGGCTCTCCGGGTATGCTTTCCTCTTTACGGTGGAGATTAACCCCACTCGCGCCAAGGAGCTGCGCGCGTCGCTGCCCACCAGCATGGCCAGCGCTGTGCAGCCTCTGCGCCTGCGCGTCGAGGCTTCCGGTGACGTCGCCCGCCTGCTCGGCGACCGCGTCGTCGTCAACGCCCGGCAATCCCAGCTGATTCTGCAAGCCCTCAACCGTGACGCAGCGTCGCCGGAGCGCGACGCGCCGCTGCGGGAACCCGTGACGCTTCGCCTTATCGCCTGGAGGTACGCTTCGCTGTCGCCCGCCGCGGAACTCGCCGCGCTCTCCGCCGCGCTCAAGCTTGCCGGCTCGGAGCAAACGTCCGCCGCCGGGCCCGAGGAACTTCAGCAGGTCGAGCGCGGTATTCTGAATGACCGCCGAGTGCTCCCGCTCGTGCTCGTGCCGGAGTTTGCGGGTCTTGGCCCCAACGTGCGCGACTGGATGCCCGCGCGGTCGGGTTTCTGGGACCTCGCCGATGTTTGGCTTGACGCGGGCGAGCCCGCGCCGGCCGCCGGACCTCCTGGGGCGCAGCCATGAGCTTTCGTACCAAGATTTTCCTGATCTTCCTTGTGACCGTGCTCGCTTCGGTCAGCGTCGTCGCTTGGAGCGTGGTGCGCTACACCCGCAACGCCTTCGAGGAGATGGATGCCCAGCGCACCGATGCTCTGCTCACTCAGTTCCGCACCGAGTTTTCGCAGCGCGCCGATGAGGTCGTGCACCGCGTCGAGAAAATCGCGGACGGTGACGCCGCCCTGAAAATGGCCATCGCTCTCACCCGCCCCAACCCCGATCTCTCCCTCTTCGTCCACGACGCCAACGGGGCCGCGCAGGACCAGGGCCTTGACTACGTCGAATTCGTTCGCGCCGACGGTACGCTTATCTCCTCGGCGCAGTACCTCGCACGCGTCGGCTATAAGAACGACTGGGTCACCGGCAGGGACTGGTCCGGGGCTCCGGCGTTCCTCAAGCGCGAGGAGCTTCCCAACGAAGTGGCGCTCTCGCTCACCGCGGTTCGCTCCCAGCCTCAGGTCCCCAACACTCTCTTCATCATCGGCGGCCGCCGTCTCGACAGGAACTTTCTCGCCACGCTCGTGCTCCCCGCGGGCATGCACGCCCTGCTTTACCAGAACCTCCAGCCTGGATTCCTCCCGGCTGCCCTGAGCGACTCCTCCGGCGATGTGCGCGATCCCGAGCGCTACGCCCCAATCATCGAGCAGATGCAGCGCCGGCCCGAGCCTTCCGTGCACACCATCCAATGGTCGCAGGATGCCGCGGACACGGAGTCCATCCACGCTATGCCCCTCCTCGGCCGCAACAATGAGCTTCTCGGCGTCCTCCTCGTCAGCAGCCCACGCCGGGAAATGGTCCTGCTCATCCGCCGCATCGAGCGCATCGCCGCCCTTGCCGGAGCCGCCGCGCTCTTCGTCGGGCTTCTTCTCACCTGGTGGGTTTCCGCGCGCGTCACCCGCCCCGTCGAAGAACTGGCCGAAGGTGCCCGCTCCGTCGCCGCCGGCGATTGGGACACCCGCCTCGAGCCGCGAGGCAGCGACGAAATCGCCCAGCTCGCCGGAGCTTTCAACGATATGACTCGCACCCTCTCCGCCCAGCGCGAGAAGCTCGTCCAGGCCGAGCGCGTCGCCGCTTGGCGCGAGCTGGCCCGCCGCCTCGCCCACGAACTGCGCAACCCGCTTTTCCCTCTGCAAATCACCCTCGAAAACCTCCAGCGCGCCCGCGCCCTTCCCAAGGACCAGTTCAACGAGGTCTTCCAGGAGTCCACCACCACGCTGAAGGCCGAACTCGGCAACCTCAACACGATCATCGGGCGCTTCAGCGACTTCTCGAAAATGCCTGCGCCCGAAATGCAGCGCGTCAACGTTAATGAAGCTGTCCGCGCCGCCGTCCGTTTGTTCGAACCGCAGTTCAACGCCGTCGGCCGCCCGGCCATCACCCCGGAGTACTACCTCGCGGAATCGTTGCCTGAGATTGACGCCGATCCGGACCTGCTTCACCGCGCCTTGCAGAATCTCGTTCTCAACGCGCTCGACGCCATGCCCGGCGGAGGGGTGCTCACGCTTCGTACCAGCGCCCATGACGGCGTCGTGCGCATCGATGTCGCCGATTCCGGCCAGGGCCTCACCCCGGAGGAATGCTCGCGGCTCTTCACGCCCTACTACACCAGCAAGCAGCATGGCACCGGCCTTGGCCTGGCCATCGTGCAATCCGTTGTGAGCGATCACGGCGGCACCATCAGCGTCACCAGCGAGCCCGGCCATGGGGCGACGTTTCACATCGAGCTGCCGCTGCGCTCGCGCAAGCCCAGGGTCGCCGCCGCCGAACCCAAGGCCGAGACTGCGCCGGAAAACGCCCCCACCGGCACTGCCGCTTGAGCTGAGGGAAACTCTGTGCCGCGCAAAGCCCACCTTCTCCTCGTTGATGACGACCCCAATACCCTCGCCTCCCTTTCGCGCGCCTTCCGTCTCGCCGGCCACGAAGCCACCGTCTGCGACAACGCCAATCGCGCCGCGGATCTCATCCGCCAGGCATCCTTCGACCTCATCCTTTCCGACGTCGTCATGCCCGGGAAGGACGGCCTTGCCCTTCTGGAAGAGCTTCGCGCCGCGGGTGTCAAAACGCCCGTCGTCCTAATCTCCGGCCAGGCCAATGTCGAAATGGCCGTTCGCGCCGTGAAGCTGGGAGCGCTCGACTTCCTCGAAAAACCCATCTCCAGCGACAAGCTGCTCGTCACCGTCGAGAACGCCCTGCGTCTTTCCCGCCTCGAGGAAGAGAACCGGGAGCTGCGCCACCGCCTCGGGAAGCACGAATTGATCGGCGGCGGCCCGGCGATGCAGCGCCTCATGGCCCAGATTGACCGCGTCGCGCAGAGCGAGACGCGCGTTTGTATCCTCGGCGAAACGGGCACGGGCAAGGAACTCGTCGCGCGGGCGATTCACGACCGCAGCCCGCGCGGCGGCGGTCCCTTCGTCACCCTGAACTGCGCCGCCGTTCCCGCTGAGCTCATCGAATCCGAACTCTTCGGCCACGAAAAGGGCGCCTTCACCGGCGCCGCCGCGCGCCACGCCGGGAAGTTCGAGCAGGCCGACGGCGGCACGCTTTTTCTCGATGAAATCGGAGACATGCCCGTGGCCATGCAGGCCAAGCTTCTCCGCGTCCTCGAAGAAGGCGAAGTCGAGCGCGTCGGCGGCGACAAGCCCGTGCGCGTCAACGTCCGCGTCCTCGTCGCCACCCACCGCAACCTCGAGGAACTCGTCAAGCAGAACGCCTTCCGCCGCGACCTTTTTCACCGCATTTTCGTTTTTCCGCTGGCCCTTCCGCCGCTTCGCGAACGGCCCGAAGATTTTCCCGGGCTCGCGGCCCACTTCGCGCGCCAGGTCGCCACGCTCAACGGCTGGAAGGTAAAGGAGTTTTCTCCCGCCGCCATTGACGAATTGAAGCGCTATTCCTGGCCCGGCAATGTGCGCGAGCTTCGCAACGTCGTCGAGCGGCTCGCGCTCCTCGCCGCCGACGATACGATTTCTGCCGAGGACGTTCGCCTCGCGCTTCCCGCGACCGATTCCGGCGCCGCCCAGGCCGGAGCGGGCTCCGGCACCCTCGCCGCCCGCGTCGAAGCCTTCGAAAAGGAGGTCCTCGTCGCCGAGCTGCGCCGGCACAACTTCCACATGACCAACGTCGCCCGCGCCCTGGGCCTCGAACGCAGCCACCTCTACAAGAAGTGCCAGCAGCTCGGCATCGACCTGCAATCCCTCAAGAAGCCCGAGCAGGGTGCTTAACGGTCTGCTTCCCCCCGTACCGCCCTCGCGGCGCCTTTTCTCTCGATTCGGCGTCCGTGCCCATGCGAGAATTTCTTTGTGGACCCCTTACTTGTGGCGATTCCTGCTGCCGTTGCGGCCGCGGCCGGCCTTACCGCTTATGGCGCGATGAATCCGCGCTCCCAGCTTTTCGGCCCGACGATCCGCTACACGCCTGCCGCCTCGCAGCTCGCGCTCACCTTCGACGACGGCCCGAATCCCTCCGTCACTCCCCATCTTCTCGACCTCCTCGACCGCTACCGCGCCCGCGCCACGTTTTTCATGGTCGGGAAATTCGTGCGCACGAACCACGCCCTCGTGCGGGAAATCGCCGCGCGCGGCCACGTCATCGGCAACCACACCGAAACGCATCCGAATCTCTTCTGGCTCGGCCCGGCGCAGCTCCGCGACCAGCTCGTCCGCTGCCAGCAAGCCATCGCTGCGGCGGCGGGCGCGGCCCCGGTGCTGATGCGCCCGCCGTACGGCCTGCGCAGTCCGCTGCTTGCCGCGGCGGTCCGCGCCGCGGGTCTGCGTGAGGTCGTGATGTGGACGCTCATCCCGGGCGACTGGCTCCCCAGGCCCGCGGAGTGGCTCATCGAGCGCATGAAACCCATCGCCGCGCGCGCCGGGGCCGGCAAACCCACGCGGTCCCGCGGCGACGTCCTCTGCCTCCACGACGGCGACCACAAGCGGCCCGACGGCGACCGCATGCACACTGTGGCGGCGCTCGAATACTGGCTGCCGCGCTGGCGCGACCTCGGTCTCGAATTTGTTACAATTTCCGAAGCGGCGAACAACGCCGCGAAATGACCATGGACCAGCGCGCCTTCTATACCGAACGCGAAGAGACCAAGAAGCAGAAACTGCTTTGCCCGCATTGCCGCAACGAGTTCGAATTTCCCGTGCGCTGGAAAGTCTGCGCCAAGAGAAAAGAACTGCCGCGCGGGGCGAGCGAGGAAGACCGCGCCCGCTTCGCCAAGGCCACTTCCTACATGGTGCGGCTCGACGACCTGGCCGCGTGCTACAAGTGCCGCAAGCGCTTCGAGCTGACCGGGCAATCCACCATGCTCATCTCCGATTCGCTTGGCGACCGCAACGCCGACCCGGAGAATTTCGGCAACCGCTGATTTCCCGGGGCCGGCTCCGCGTCAAATCTCCGGATACAGCTCGAAGAACGCTTCTTTCGATTTCTCGAACGCGGCTTCGATCTCTTCCTTGCTTCCTTCGATCAGGTGCATGGTCACGCGCGCGGTCTTGCCGTTCTTGAGCACCACCGTCGCTTCGCGCACCTCGCCGAGGTCCTCCAGCGGAAACAGCCGCATTCCGTAGACCAGAGCGAGCTTCGCCATTGTGTTCCCCCTGTGCGTTTTTCCAGCCGAGCCTAGCGCGCATGCCCCGGCCGGTCAAACCGCGCTGCGGTATACTTGGGCATCCGCCCCGTCACCTCCCCGCATCGCAGGGGAACAAGGAGATGCCCTCCATGAGCTGCCCGCGCCGTCTGGGTCCGACTTCCATTCTCTCTTTCGCCGCACTGCTCCTCGCGGGCCCGCTCGCGGCGCAGCAGCCCGCCGGGCCACAGACTTCCGCTCCGCCCGCGGTGGCTCCGCCGCCTCCGCCACAGCGCGCCGCCACAGGAGAGAAAATCACGCTGGCCGCGGGAACGAAGATCGGGGTGATCCTCGAGAACGGGATTTCCACGCGCGGCGCCAAGCCCGGCGACTCCGTCTATCTGCAAACGTCCTTCCCGGTTACCCAAAACGACCGCATCATCATTCCCGTCGGTTCCTACCTCCGCGGCGAAGTCCTGGAAGCCAAGCGGCCCGGCCGGGTGAAGGGCCGCGGTGAAATCCGCCTCCGCCTGAATACGCTCATCCTGCCCAACGGCTACACCGTTGCCCTGAACGCCGCGCCCAACAGCGCGGGCGATACGGGCGGCAACGAAACCATGGACCGCGAAGGCAAGGTCCAGGGCGGCGGCAGCACCGGCAAGGACGTCGGCACCGTCGCCGGCACGACGGCCACCGGCGCGGCCATCGGCGCCATTGCCGGCGGAGGGAAAGGAGCCGGAATCGGCGCGGGCATCGGCGGGCTGGCTGGACTTGGCGCCGTGCTGCTGACGCGCGGGCCCGAAGCGCAGATGCCGCGAGGCACTTCGCTGGACATCGTGCTCGAGCGCGCTGTGACGCTCGACGCGGACAAACTGCCGTTCACCACGCTGGGGCAGATGTCGCCCCTGCCCGGCGCGACCCAGCCGCGGCCGTAATCCCCCCGTAAAGACCGGGCTTCCGCCCGTCCGCGCCGCGCGGCGAAGAGTGGTGCATCCGGCTGACGCGGCGCCGCATTCTCCCGGCAGCGCCGCGCCGGTGCGCTGGTTCTTCGCGCCGTTCACAGGTAGTTCCTTCCGCGCATTCTCCTTGTTTCCAGGCGCTTGCGGAAGCTTGCGGGTCTCGCGGCGGGTGGGCCTTTGCATGCTGTGCTTTCGCTGCGGGTCCTGGGAGGTTCGCATGAAGCTTCTTTCCGCTCGAACGCTCTTCGCACTGGCTGTCCTGCTGCTTCTTGCGTGCGCTTCCCATGCGCAAGACCTTGCGCCGCTGCCGCTCGAGCCGGCGGCGCGATCGCTCGAAGCGCTCGCGCTCTTTGCTCCCAGCGCGTCAAGCGCCGCCGGAGCCATGGCCGCGCAAGCGCAGGACGAGCCGCCGTCGCTGCCGGCTCCACCATGGGTGGCGGAGGCGCGCCTGCCGCAGGCGCCCGCTGCGCCGCGCCTGCAGGCGGCCGACCCGCGCCTCGTCAGAGCCATTGTGGAGGGCCAGATCGGCGCCTTCGGGCGGCCGGTTGAAGTGACGCTCGTTGACGGGCGCAAGCTGCAGGGCCGCGCGCAGCGCGGTTCCGACACGACGTTCCACTTGCGAATGAAGGGCGCGAAGTTTCCGCAAGTGGTTCTTTTTCGCGACGTCATCGCGGCCCGCGTGATTCCGCCGAATGCCGGAGAGCGTGTTGCGGAAAGCGCCGAGGTTGCCGCCCTTTCCGTCGCGCTCGTCGTAATGATTCCGTTCGTATTCGCCTGGGGCCTTTCCTGCGGCTTCCATTGTTCGTGAGGTGCAGCGATGAAGATGGTTTTCAAATGCGCCCGCACGCTCGGCGTGATGGGCTCGCTCGCGCTGGCGCTGTTTGCCGGCGCGGCGGCGCGAGCGCAAGAGCAGCCGCCGAAGAGCGGCGACTTGCCGTCAAATGCTCCTAGGGGCGACTTGCCGTCGCCGGGGCCGCAAAGCATCACGATCCCCGCGGGGACACGGCTGCCGCTGGTTCTGGTCACCGGGGTGAGCACGCGCACGGCGAAGCGCGGCGATGCGGTGTATTTCGAGACGGTGTATCCCATCGCGCAGAACGACCGCATCGTGATTCCCGCGGGAACGTTCGTGCGCGGAGAACTGGTCGCGGTGAAGCGGCCGGGGCTGGTGAAAGGGCGCGCGGAGATGCGCATCCAACTGGTGGAGATGACTTTTTCCAACGGGCACGTCGTGGCGCTGTACGCGACGCCGGACAGCCTGGACAACGGGCGGAACGACCGCGTGGACCACGAGGGAAAGATCGTGGGCGATTCGAGCATCGGGCGCGACCTGGAAATGATTGCGATACGACCGGCGCGGGCGGGTATTTCGGGCTTTTCTCGACCGCACTGACCGGCGCATCGCCGGCGAGCGGAGCGGGCATCGGCGGAGGCGTGGGCCTGGTGGCGGGGATCGCCGCGGTGCTGCTGACGCGCGGGCCGGAAACGCGGTTGCAGCGCGGCACCGCCGTGGATTTCAGCTTCAACCGCCCGCTGACGCTGGACGTGAGCCTGCTGCCTGCTCCCGCCGCGGCGGGAGGCACGAGCGCGGCGGTCATCCCGGCTCCTCCCGAGCCCGAGAAGGAGCGGCGTCCGCGGCGCCGTCTGCCGATCCCGTTCCTGCCGTGACGTCCTGCCTTGGTGGTCGTCACGCCGCTCATGGCGCTGGGCGTTTTGGCGCCTTGCCCTTCCTGAATGCTGATTGCTAATGGGTGTCTTTATTGGGCAGGGTGTAATCGAACTCGTAGAAGTGTTGTCCGTCGGTAATTCTGATGATCATGTTTCCCGCGAGTCCCGCCAACTCGTCTGTGCCGGAATCCGGGACCACGATGATGCTCTGCTGCTGGGCGCCGCGCGCGGCCGTGCTGCTGTGTTGAAGAATAAACGTGCCCGCCCGGCCTTTCAGCTTTCCGCTCACGCGTTCCATCGCCACATAACCTCCGGAGTCCTTCACGGCCGTGTAAACGCCCAGCATCTCTCCGGTGCTGGCGCCCTCCAGGTCGCCGTGGAATTGCTTATCGCTCGTCATCCGGATGGAAATCGTCTTGGCCTCTTCCTCGGTTATCGGCTGGCGCACCATTTTTATGTCAAAGCTTCCGCTTGCATGGCCATTCACTCTTGACTCGTTGTTTGCGCCGGTTGAACCGGCCGATTGCGTCCGCGTAAATGCCGGGTAACCAAGGCAAAGACACAAGCCCAGCGCAACGCACGCCACCACAGGAAATTTGTTCGTCATATGCTCTCCAATACCGGATGTGATTTTACACTGCCGCTTGCCGCCGCCTGCCCTCCAACTTCCCTGTGAGCGTTCGCCAAGCTAAGAAAGTCCCGACGCAGCGTCGCGCGAGTTCCCGAAGCGGAGGGGGGAGAAGGGTGAGGTGTCGAGGGAGGGACGGCGATCGGCGTCCAGCGACCGGCTTTCCCCGGTCAGCCAGTCGCGGAGGAGGCGGGCGGTGATGGGCGCGAGCAAGATGCCGCTGCGGAAATGGCCGGTGGCGATGAAGAGCCCTTCGAGATCGGTGGGGCCGAGGATGGGGAGATGGTCCGGCGAATCGGGGCGAAGGCCGGCCCAGGTTTCGAGGATTTCCACGCCGGCAAGCCCCGGCGCAAGAGCGATAGCCGCTTCGATGAGCGACTGCACGGCGCCGGGCGTGACCGACTTCTCGAAGCCGGTGTACTCGACGGTGGCGCCGGCAAGGATGCGGCCTCCTTCGCCGGGAAGAGCGGTCCGCGGGACGAGATAAACGTGTTCCGACCAGAGGACACGCTTGATGGCCGGGCCGGGCGGGCGCACCGCGACCATCTGGCCCTTGGCGGGGCGCACCGGGGCATAGGCGGCGGCGCCTTCGATCCCGGCGGAGAAGCACCCCGCGGCGATGAT
>DASPOW010000110.1:0-6730 GCA_035625855.1 Candidatus Methylomirabilota bacterium
CTTCCGTTCACCTACCTGCACGTTTTTTCCTTTTCAGAAAGACCCGGCACGGCCGCCGCTGCGCTTCCCGGCAAGGTGCCTTCGGAAACCATCAAGGACCGCGCCCGCCGGCTTCGCGCGCTCGGAGAAGCCAAGTCCGCCGCGTTTCGCCGTTCCCAGGTTGGCCGCTCCTTTCGCGTCCTTACCCTTCACCCCGGCGAAAGCGATCCGCCGGACACTACGCCCGCGCTCACCGGAAATTTCCTTCGCGTTCGCCTCTCCGGCGCCTTCCCTCACAACCAGTGGCACGACGTCCGCATTGCCGCACTGTCCGGCTCGCATCTCCTCGCGCACCCCGCGTCTGCGCATTCAGTTTCCTGTGCGGCGGTTGCTTCTTGAGGCCCTGACGCGATGCTCGCTCTTGGAATCTGGAGCTTTGGCCGTAGCTCGGCCGCCGCCCTCGTGAACGACGCTTCCGTTCTCGCCGCCATCGAGGAGGAAAAACTCTTTCGCACGCCCGGCGAAGGCGGCATCCCCCGCCTCGCCATCAACTTTTGCCTCGAGCGCCAGGGTGTGCGCTTCAGGGACGTCAGCGCCGTGGCTTTCCCGCGCCGCGCTCCGCGTTCCGCTGCTCGCGAGGCCGCTTTCCTGCGCCGGTTGCAGCACTTTGTTCCAGCCGGTATTTCCCTGCTGCCCCTCGATCACCATCACTGCCATGCCGCGAGCGCTTTTCTTTCCTCGGACCTCGATCGCGCGCTCATCCTCACCCTCGATGAAGCCGGCGACGGCTGCTCCGGCCTTGCCGCGCTCGGAGAAGGCAACGAGTTTCGCCCCCTGCAGTCCATGCGTCTTCCCAACTCCCTGGGCTGGTTCTATTCGCGCGTCACGGAGCTGGCCGGCCTTCGCCCCAGCCGCGACGAGCACAAGCTCCAGTGGCTCAGCAAGGACGGCACGCCGGAATTTGCCGCTGTCTTTCGCCGGGTATTCCGCCGGCACTCCCACGGCTTTCCCGTTCTTCATCGCAAGTTCTTCAGCTCCAGCGCCGGAGACGCCGGCGGATTCTCCCGCGAGTTCTACCGCGAACTCGGCCTCAATCCGGGCGCTGCGGCGGAAGATCCCGCCCTGCGCGCCGCGCTGGCCCGCAGCGCCCAGGTGGTCCTGGAGGAACTTGTCCTCGAAATCGCCGAGCGCTTTCGCAAGGAAACGCGCGCCACGTCGCTTTGCCTCGCGGGCGGCGTTTTCCTCAATGTGCTGCTGGTCCGCGCCCTGGAGACCAATTCCGGTTTTCATTGCGTCTACGTTCAGCCGGTTTCCGGCAACGCCGGCGCCGCGCTCGGCGCCGCCTTGCTCGCCCGCGCCCAACTGCTTCCGGACGCCCCGCGCGTGCCGCTGAAGCATCTCTACCTCGGCCCGGAATTCCCCTCCGTGCAGATCAAGCCGGTCCTCGACAACTGCAAGATTTCCTACAAGTACTTCTCCGCGGAAGATTCCTTGCTCGCCGAAACGGTGCAGCTCCTTCTCCGCGACAAAATCGTCGCCTGGTGCCACGGTCGCACCGAATTCGGCCATCGCGCCCTCGGCAATCGCAGCATCGTCGCTTCCCCCTTCTCCGAATATGTCGTCGAAAACGTGAACGAGTACATCAAGCACCGCGAAAACTTCCATCCCTTCGCGCTTTCCGTCCCCGCCGAGCGCGCCGCCGAATTCTTCGATTGCACCGCCAATTGCCGCTTCATGGCTTCGCTCGCCGCCTTGAAGCAGCCTGTCGCCGGTCTCGAGCGTTTTGCTTTCCACGGCTCCACGGTCCGCGTCCACCTCGTCGACCGCGACACCAATCCCCTCTTTTGGCGCCTGCTCCACAAATTCGGCGAATCGGCTCCCGCGCCCGTGCTGGTCAACACCTCTTTCAATCTGTTCGGCGAGCCGCTGGTCTCCGACCCGCGCGAAGCGGTCCGCAGCTTCTACTCCTCGGGCATTGACGCCCTGGCCATGGGCCCTTTTCTGGTCGTGAAGTAGCGTCCGCCGCGCAGCGGCCGCGCTCAGTTCTCGAAGATGACTTCCGCGAACGCCATGTCCTTGGTGTGGGTAATCGTCACGCTGATCCGCTTGACGCCCAGCCGCGCCCCGGCCTTCTTCGCCTCGCCGTGCAGCTCGAGCGTCGGCCGCCCGCTCTTCTCCCTTACCACTTCGATGTCCGCAAAGCGGATTCCCCCGCGCCACCCGGTTCCCAGCGCTTTCATCGCGGCCTCTTTCGCCGCAAAGCGCCCCGCGAATCGTTCGTCCTTGTTCCGGAATCTCTCGCAGTAGCGCCGCTCTGCCGCCGTGTAAATCCGCCGCAGAAACGCCTCCCCGTGCCGCTCCAGCGCCGCTTTCACCCGTTGCACTTCTGCGATGTCCGCTCCCAGCCCGACGATCACCGGCCCTCCCGCAAGCTCGTTGCGATTATACTGATTCCTCCGTGCCCGCCGCGAAAACTCCGGCCGGAACTCGCGCTCTCGCTCCTCCGTGGAACGAGAACGAAGTCAATGGCTTGCGCCTTCTGCAGGCCTCGGCGCTCGCGCCCATTCCCGGCCTCGTCCACGCTTTCAGCACTCGCCCCGGCGGTGTCAGCCTTCTCCACGGCAAGCGCGTCCTCAACCTCGGCTTCGCCGAATGGGACGCGCGGGAAAATGTCCTCGAGAACCGCAAGCGCTTTCAGCGCGCTCTTGGCGCCGGGGACCTTCCCCTCGTCCCGTTGCGCCAGATCCACTCCGACGTGGTGCACAAGTTCGAGAGCGTCCCTGCGGATTCCTGCCGCGGCGACGCCGCGCTCACCGATCACCCCGGGTTCCTTCTCGCCGTGCAGACCGCCGATTGCGTTCCGATTCTCCTTGCCGACCCGGCGCGTCGCGCCGCCGCCGCGGTTCACGCCGGCTGGCGCGGCACGCTGCAGCGCATCGTCCAGAAAACCGTCGGCCGCATGCGCATGGAATTCGGCTCGCGCCCCGAGGATCTCGTCGCCGCGCTCGGCCCTGCCATTGGCCTCTGTTGCTACGAAGTCGGCGCCGAAGTTGCCCGCGCCTTTCAGGCCCAGTTCGCGAATGCCGCGGACTGGTTCGATGAACTGCGCACCGGCGAGGAGCCCAACCCGCTCCAGTGGCTCAACCAGATGCCCCCGGGGCACCAGCCTCCGCCGAAAAACGTCCGCCTCGACCTGCGTTCCGCCAATCGCTCCCAGCTCATCGAAGCGGGCGTCTCTCCCCGAAACATCACCGCGAGCGAACTTTGCACCCGCTGCCGCGCCGACCTTTTCTTTAGCTACCGCCGCGAAGGGCCCGGCTCCGGCCGCCTGCTCTCCGTCATCGGTTTCCGCTAGCGCGCCTCGGGCTGGGCATTTCCAGCGGCCGCCGGCCCGCTTCCGATTTCCACCAGCGCGAGTTGCCCGCAGGCCGCCATGACGTCCCGCCCCCGCGAATAGCGCACAAACACCGGAACGCCTTTCTCGTGCAGAATTCGTTGGAATTCCCCGACGTTTTTCTCCTCCGGCTCGCGGTAAGGAAGCTCGCCCGGGTTCCACGGAATCAGGTTCACCTTGCACTTCAGTGGCGCAAGCAGCCGCGCCGTGCGCCGCGCGTCTTCCGCCGAATCGTTCACGCCTCCCAGCAGCACGTATTCGAAGGTCAGCCGTTCCCACGGCCGCAGCGGGTATTTCCCGCAAGCCTCGAGCAGCGCCGCCAGGGGGTACTTCCGGTTGATTGGCATCAGCGCGTCGCGCTGTTCGTCGTTCGAGGCATTCAGCGAAATTGCCAGCTTCGGCCGCACCTTCTCCTTCGCCAGCCGCTCGATCCCCGGCACGATCCCGCTCGTCGAAAGCGTCACGTGCTTTGGCGAAAGCCCCACTCCCTCTTCGTCCAGCAGGATTCGCACCGCCGCCATCACCGCCTCGAAATTCAGCAGCGGCTCGCCCTGCCCCATCAGCACCACGTTCGTCCGCGGAGCCAGTGCCGCTTTCTGTTCCTCCAGAGGCACAAGCGCCTGCGCCACGATCTCTCCCGCCGTCAGGTTCCGGATCAATCCGAGCTGCGCCGTCAGGCAGAAGTGGCAGTCCACCGCGCAGCCCGCTTGCGTCGAAATGCAGATTGTCTGCCGCCCCTCGCTCGGCATGAACACAGCCTCCACCGAAGCCGGCCGCCCGTTCTCGCTCCTTAGCGCAAACAGATACCGCACCGAGCCGTCCTGCGATGGATAGCGCCGGGCCACTGCCGGCAGCGTGACGCTCGCCGTTTCCTCCAGCCGCGCTCGCAGCGCTGCGGGCAGGTTGCTCATCTCTCCGAAGACAAACTTGCGCTCCGCGTACAGCGCGTGATAAATCTGCGCGCCCCGGTACGCCGGCTCGCCCAGCGCCGCGCAAAACTCCCGCAACTCTTCCCGCGATTTCCCCAGCAATTCCGTCTTCATCGTCCGAGAGACCGTTTCCCGGCCATCTTAGCACGCGGCTTTCGCGCCCTCTTCAAGGCAGGACAACTAGCCGCTGCTCCCGGCCGCGCTATAATCCCCGGGTCAGCCAGCCTCGCTCGGCTACGACGGAGGCGCAACATGCCGCAGAGCTTGCCGGTTCTCGATTGGGTGGACGGACTCGTCGCCATTCCGGAGCGCGACTTCACTATCGAGCGCGTCCACTCCTTCATCGCGGGCCACCCCATCGAGCCGGCCTCGCTCGACAAGTATCTCTTCTTCTCCAAGGGCAATTACACCCGCAACCTCATCTTCAAGAACTCCGTCTTCGAGTGCCTGGCCATCTGCTGGGAGATCGGCCAGGTCAGCCGCATCCACAACCATCGCGGGCAGAACTGCTGGATGGCTGCGCCCATCGGCCGCCTGCTGGTCCGCAACTTCCGCGTCGAGGAGCGTGACTCCGGCCGCGGCACCTGCCGCGTCGTACCCACCGATTCCTACGAAATGAACGCCGCCCATCCCGCCTACGTGAATCCCGCCGAGCCGGTGCACGACGTCTCCAATCCCGCGGAATTCAGCCAGCGCGCCGTCAGCGTTCACATCTACTCGAAGCCGTATGACAGTTGCGAGATCTACGTGCGCGAGCGCGGTACCTATTCCGACGTGCCGCTGCACTACACCAGCGAATACGGCAAGCTCAACCCCAGCGAAAAACTCCTCTAGCGTCGGGCTCACCTTGGGGGTTGGAGCTCTAGCTCCGGCATCAAACGCTCGAAAAGTGAGGGGCTTTAGCCCCTGGGGAATTGATTCTCTCCATCCCTATCCGGCGCATGACAATTGCAGCGCCGCTGTGTGACAATTTTGCTATGAGCTCCGAGCAGCGCGACATCCGCCGCCGCACCCTTCCCAACGGCCTCCTGGTCGTCACGGAAACGATGTCCCACGTCCGCTCCGTCTCCGTCGGTGTCTGGATGCGCTCCGGTTCGCGCAGCGAATCCCCCCGGCAGAATGGCCTTGCGCACTTCCTCGAGCACATGGTTTTCAAGGGCACCCAGCGCCGCTCCGCCGAGGAGATCGCCCGCTCCATGGATTCCGTCGGAGGCATGCTCGACGCCTTCACCGCGAAGGAGCTGACCTGCTTCAACGCCAAGGTCCTCGACGAGCATCTTCCCATCGCCTTCGATGTCATCTCCGACCTCCTGCTCCGTCCGCTCTTCGCCGCCGCCGATGTCGAGAAAGAGAAGCAAGTCGTCCTCGAGGAAATCAAGATGGAGCAGGACAACCCGGAGAATGTTCTCCACGAGCTCTTCACCCAGGGTTTCTGGCCCAACCATCCGCTGGGCCGGCCCATCATCGGCACCCCGGAGACCGTGCGCTCCTTCGATCCCGACGCGCTTTTTGGCTTTTATCGCGACTCGTTTGCTCCGGATCGCATGGTCCTCACCGCCGCCGGCAACGTTTCCCATGAGCGCGTCCTGGAACTCGTCAAGCGCGACTTCTCTTCGCTTTCTCCGCTGGGCCGCGCTCCCCGCGCCCTTCCCCCGCGGACCGATGCGCCGATCCGCCTTGAAAAAAAACGCGACCTCGAGCAGGTGCACCTCTGCATGGGTGTCCCCTCCTATCCCCTCGCCCACGAGCGCCGCTTTGCCGTCGCCGTGCTCAACAATCTCCTCGGCGGCGGCATGTCTTCGCGCCTTTTTCAGAATATCCGCGAAAAGCGCGGCCTCGCTTATGCCGTCTTCAGCGAACTCTCCCCTTACTCCGACGCCGGCATGCTCACCATTTACGCCGGCACGGCGCTCGAAGCCGCCGGCCAGGTTGTGGACCTCGTCATTCAGGAGTTCCGCAGCCTCAAGGAAAACCTGGTTCCCGAAGAGGAGTTGCGCCGCGCCAAGGACCATCTCAAGGGCTCGCTCATGCTCTCCCTCGAGTCCACCACCTCGCGCATGTCCAATCTTGCCCGCCAGGAGCTTTTCTTCGAACGCTTCTACAGCCTCGATGAAATCCTCGCTTCCATCGAGGCCGTCACGCGCGAGGAGCTCCGCTCCGTCGCCCGCGAGTTTTTCCACGCGGACCGCATCGCCGTCGCCGTTCTCGGGCCCATTGACGGCTTCTCCCTCGACCGCTCGCGCCTCGCCTGTTAGCCGGCTCTTCGCGGCTGGCCGATTCTGCGTTGACGCGGCTTTCGCCCTCTGCCATCATCCTGAAAACGTATCGGGGGAGCCGATCGGCCTGCGCGTGTCCATTCTGGCGTCCGGCAGCTCGGGCAACATCACGCTGCTCGAGACCCAGCGGACCCGCCTCCTCGTGGATGCCG
>DASPOW010000111.1:0-2364 GCA_035625855.1 Candidatus Methylomirabilota bacterium
GCACGGCTGAAGCCGTGCCCTTCCACCCTGATGTGCCGTCGCACTCCGTCGCGCAGCTGCACTTTGATGCGACTGCCTCTCTCGATGCGGCCCCCGAAGGGACGCGGACAGAGCCTGCCCTGAGCGAGCGAAGCGTGACGATGGGAGTGTCCGCGCCCCAGGAAGCCGAAACGGAATGGTGTGAGAGGCGCCTGCTGGCGCGGATTCATCGGCTGACCGTCGCCACGCTCCGTAAGCAGATTGAGCCGGTGACGGCGGCGCAGTTCATGAATTGGCTGCTGCGCTGGCAGCATATTGCTCCGGGGACGCAGGTGCGTGGCGAGCACGGCACGCTTGAGGTCATTCGGCAGTTGCAGGGGTTTGAGATTCCGGCGAATACGTGGGAGCGGTTTGTGCTGGGGCGGCGGGTTTCAGACTACGACCCGGCGTATGTGGATCAGCTATGCCTGGCCGGTGTGGTGGGATGGGGAAGATTGTCGCCGCATCCGGCCACGCTGGAAGCGGCTTCTGCAAATGGTCTTGGTTCCGCTACTGGTTTTGGGAAGGGCACGGCTTTAGCCGTGCCGGACAAGCATGCAAGGGATACGGCTTTAGCCGCTGAGGGCGACGGAGCGACAGATGTCTCAGCACGGCCGCGGTCAACCCAACGCCGCATCATTCCTACTCGCGTGGCGCCGATTGCGTTTTTCGTTCGCGAGGAGGCGGACTGGATGCGTCCGCATCATCCGGGAGCGGAGGATTCGCAGACTTCCTATTTGAGTCCCGTCGGGAGGGAGTTGCTGGAACTGCTGAAGCAACGCGGGGCGTTGTTCTTTCCGGATATGGTTCGGGCGACGCAGCGGCTCAAGGCAGAAGTGGAGACCGGCTTGTGGGAGTTGGTTGCCGCGGGTTTGGTAACAGCGGATGGATTTGAGAATCTGCGCGCGCTGGTGACGCCGAAGAACATGGCGGGGAGTACGGGCGTGGCCGGTCTGAGGATGGCCAAGGCGCGGCGGCCGCGGCATGCGCCGGGGCGCTGGTCGTTGCTCTACACCGACGGGTCCACGGACCGCGACCGCAGCGTGGAATCGTGTTGCTGGATGCTGCTGCGTCGCTATGGCGTTGTGTTTCGCGACCTGCTGGCGCGGGAGACGAACCTGCCGCGCTGGCGCGAATTGCAGATTGCTTTCCGGCGCCTGGAGGACCGAGGCGAGGTGCGAGGCGGGAGGTTTGTGTCGGGATTTCTCGGCGAACAGTTTGCTCTGCCCGTGGCCGTGGAATCACTGCGGGCCAACCGCAAGGCTCCCGTTTCAATGAGCGGCGAGCGGATTGTAATTGCGGCGGCCGACCCGCTGAATCTGGTCGGCATTGTTGTTCCCGGCGAACGCGTTCCCGCGATCTCGGGGCGGAGCGTGGCGTTTCGCAATGGCGTGTGGGACCCCGAAGGAGAGATGGTCGCAGGCCTAGGCGATAGCCGCGATGGAGCACTTTCGACTGCTGGCGACCCAAGCGCCTCCACGCAAAGTCGGGGGATAAGGTAGGGTCCCTCGTTTCGCTTGGGATGACAGGATTATGGACAGCCGGGGGCGGCTGTCCCTACGTGAGTCTAGGGCAGGCGGAGCGAGAGCAGCGTCTGAGGGTTCAGATACACGCCCTGCCAGCGGACGGCGAGATGCAGGTGGGGACCGGTGGCGCGTCCGGTGCCTCCGCTGAGGCCGACCTGCTGGCCCTTTTCCACCTCATCGCCCTCTTTCACGGAAAACTTCGATAGATGCAGGTAGAGCGTCAGCAGGCCCTGGCCGTGGTCAATGACCACGCAGTTGCCTTCGAAAAAGAGCGGGCGGGCGAGGAGGACTTTGCCACGGTTGACGGCCGCGACAGGCGTTCCGCTGGGGACGCGGAAGTCGAGTCCCTGATGCGTGCTTTGTACCGTACCATTGAAAACGCGCTCGACACCGAAGACGTCGGAGATCTGGGCTTCGACCGGAGCGCGGAAGGAGCCTTGCCATTCGCGCTCGGGGCTTAGGGTTTGGAAGGCGTCTTCTTTCGTCTTCTTGTCTTCTTCGATCTCGCGTAGCTCCTCCGGGCTGGGGGCCGTGTAGCGGCCGGGCACTTTCAGCACGATCCGCGGATAGCGCTGGCGCTGAACCGGGATTCTCTTCTCATATGAGATCGCTTGCCCGGCGGCGGTTTCGGCGTGGAGGTGAAGAGGATACGTGCCGGGCTTGGTCTCGAGGCTGGCGCCGCCGAGCGCGAACCAGACCTTCTGCCGCGCGTCGAAGCTGAAATCGAAGTTGTGACCGAGCCAGGTACCGCTGAGCGAGCGCACGGGATTGGGTGTCGCGACTTGGAAAACAACAGGCGATCCATTGACGACGCGACCGG
>DASPOW010000112.1:0-2520 GCA_035625855.1 Candidatus Methylomirabilota bacterium
GCAGCGGACGGACTGCAAGACAAATATGACACCGGAGTTCTGCGTAAACTGGCAACAAATGCCTGCAATTCCGGGGTGGTTGCGAGTCGCGACGGGGCTGCTATCGATGTTGTGCGCGTCAGTCGCCCGCCGCCCTGCTCAGTGGGAAACGGAGCGAAACGCGCGTACCCCGGCCGACCTGACTTGTAATCTCCACGGATCCGCCGTGGAGTGTCACGATGCTCTTGACGATCGCCAGGCCGATTCCCACGCGCCCCGGTTCGCCCGAGCGCGCCGCGTCCGCCCGGTAGAACCGGTCCCAGACCTTGGGCAGGTGTTCCGGCGGGATGCCGGAGCCGGTATCGGAAACCTCGACGTGCAGGGAGGTGCCATCGGTTGATGCGGCTAGCCGGATGGAACCGCCCGGCCCCGTGTGGGCAACGGCATTCGCCACCAGATTGCCGAGGGCTCGATGAAAGAGCGTGCGGTCGAGCTCCGCATGGGCGGCACCGGCGGCGGCGACCGTCCATCGGACGCCTGCCTCCGCTGCGGTCGCTTCGTACATCGCGCGAACGGTCTCCAGCTCCCGCGTCACGTCAACCGGCCTACGGTCGATTTGCGTTTGCGGGTCGTCCGCACGGGCCAAGAAAAGGAGGCTGTCGATTAAGCGCGCCAGCCGCTCGCACTCCTCCAGGCACGAACCAAGGACGTCGCGGTATTCTTCCGGGGTGCGGGCCTTATCCAGGGCCACCTCGGCCTCGCCGCGCAGATTGTTGACCGGCGTCCGCAGTTCGTGGGCGATGTCGGCCGAGAACTGCGTGAGGCGCTGGAACGACCTCTCCAGCCGGTCGAGCATTTCGTTGAACGCGCCGGCCAGGACGAACAGCTCGGCGGGCAGTCCCGGCAATTCGAATCGCTCTCTGAGCGAAGTGGAGCGAATGCGACTGACCGTCTCGCTCATGGCCGCGACCGGCTGCAGTCCGCGGCGCGCGATCTGGTGGCCTGCGGCCGCGCACAGGGCGACCGCGAGCGTAAGGACGATCCAAAGCTGCGCCCGGTATCGCGTCAGCAGTTCCTCCTCGGCGGTACGATCGAGGGCCACGTGCAGTATGCGCGCCCCCGCGGAGGGGGGTCCGACGGCGGCCCGCGCCGTCAGCACTCGAAACGACCGCCCCGCCGGTGCCCGGACGTCCACACCCGGCCCCAGCGCCTGGCCGAACGCCGGTGGCTCCGGGAATAGATCGGGGCCAAGCAGGTCACTCATCCCCGGCGACTCCAGGATGGTGGCGCCGCCGTCGTCCAGGACACGCAACTGATACCGCACGGGTAGACTCGCCGTGCGTTCCCATTCCACCTCTTGCTGCAACGCTTGGGCGTTGTCCGGTTTCTCCCAAAGCAGCGCCCGCAGGATTTGCACCTTGTCCGCCAGGAATTCATCGTCCTCGCGGTCGAGGTTGTTGACCAGGACGTGGTACAGAAAGCCACTCGACAAAAGGATTAACAGGAAGGCGGTAGCCGCGTAACAGGCCGTGAGCCGGGCCGCCAGCGACCAAGTGGGCCCGGCGGACGGGTGGTCTCGCTTCATCGGTAACGGCTCAGTCGCCTGCGCGGAGGACATAGCCCGCACCACGGACCGTGTATACCAGTTTTTGTTGGAACGGGTCGTCCACCTTCGAGCGCAGCCGGCGCACATGCACGTCAACGACGTTCGAGGTGGCGTCGGGTTGCAAGTTCCAAACGCGTTCGGCGATCAGCGAGCGCGCGAGCACTTCCCCGCAGTGCTTGACCAGCAGAACCAGGATTGAAAACTCGGTGGGCGTCAGGTTTAGCTGTTTGCCTGCCCGAGACGCTTGCCTGCGGAGCACGTCGATCTCCAGGTCACCAAGGCGCAGCAGCTCCGGCGTTCGCCCGGCCGACCGGCGCAAGATCGAGCGGACGCGCGCCAGCAGTTCCGAGAAAGCGAACGGCTTGACCAGATAATCATCCGCGCCCAGTTCGAGCCCTTTGACGCGGTCGTGAATCGCGTCGCGGGCCGTGAGAATTAACACCGGCATATCCTTCCCCGCACGGCGCAACTCGCGCAGGACGAACCAACCGTCGCGGCCGGGCAGCATAACGTCCAGAATCAGCAACTCGTAGGCGTCGGCAAGCGCGCAACTGAGCCCTTCGGTTCCCTCGGCGGCGACGTCAACGGCAAAGCCGTGTTCCGTTAAGCCCTTACGCAGATAGGCGGTCGTTTTCTTCTCGTCTTCGACGACCAGAATTCTCATTCCGCCATTGCCTCAGTCGGGAAGTATCGGCCTCGCCACGGGACACGGGAAGGAACGCGCCCGCTTCGAGACGCGCAGCCCGCGCACCGTACTGTAGCACAAGCTTGCATCACGAACCAATCGGCACTCGCCCGGCTCCCGTCGCCCGGGAATGGGTATGCGGGTGAGAATCAGCTCCATGATGAGGCGGTCCTCGCCAGCGGTTCCCAGGGCGTACCGGCGGTGGACGAGCTTCCGTCCTTGTTCCTCAAGCAGCGAAAATGGTCTTGGA
>DASPOW010000113.1:0-9408 GCA_035625855.1 Candidatus Methylomirabilota bacterium
CGCACCGACCTTTTTTCCTTCGGCGCGGTCCTCTACGAAATGGTCACGGGAAAGACCGCGTTTTCGGGGAGTACGACGGCCGCTGTGTACGACGCCATCCTCCACGGCGAACCGGTTGCGCCCGCCGACCTCAATCCCGGCACGCCGGCCGAACTCCAGCGGATCATCCGCAAAGCCCTCGCGAAAGACCGCGCCGAGAGATACCAGCACGCCCGGGAAATGCGCGACGCCCTGAAGCAATTGCGCTGGGTCTTGGAGTCGGGAACGGCCTTGAGCCTTGCCAAACCCGCTGCGAGTAGGTCATGGCTCCTGTGGTTGGCGACCGGAGCCGCGGTAGTGCTCGGAGGCCTGCTCGCCGGAGCCTTCTTCTACCTGCACGGCAAGCCGAAGCTCACGGAGAAGGACTCCATTCTGCTCGCGGAGTTCGCGAATTCCACGGGAGACACGGTCTTCGACGGCACGCTGAAGCAGGGACTCTTCGTGCAGATCGAGCAGTCACCCTTCTTGCGGACGGTTCCGGCGCAGGAGATTGCAAGGACTCTGCAGATGATGGGGGAAAAGCCCGATGTGCGCCTGACTCGCGCCCTCGCCCGGCAGGTATGCCAGCGCACGGGAGCCGCCGCCGAAATCGAAGGCTCCATCGCCAGCTTGGGCTCGCAATACGTCCTAGGCTTGGAAGCTATCCAGTGCTCCACCGGAAATACCCTCGCCGTGGAACAGGTTCAGGCCGAACGAAAAGAAGACGTGCTCAAGGCCCTGACCACCGCGGCAGGCGGGCTGCGCCGCAGGCTCGGAGAGTCGCTGCCTTCTCTGCAGCGGTTCGACAAGCCGCTTGCCGAAGCCACAACGCCTTCGCTGGAAGCGTTGCGGGCTTACACGCAGGGCCGCGAACTCCTGAATCGAGGACAGAATGCCGAAGCGATTGCCTTTTTCCAGCAGGCCATAGCGACCGACCCGCAGTTTGCAATGGCCCACGCGGTTTTAGGGACGGCCTACGTAAACGCCGGCGATTGGAGACTGGGCGCAGACCAAATCGCCGCGGCTTATCAATTGCGGGAAAGGACGAACGAGCGCGAGAAGTTCTCCATCGCCATGCAGTTCCACTCTTTTGTGGAGGGAGACTTGGCCAGCAGCGGCACCGTCGCCACGGAGTGGGAACAGGACTTCCCTCGGGACTTCGTGCCGCACAACAACGCCAGCGTCGGCCTGATGGCGCTTGGCCGCTATGACCTCGCTCTCGCTGAAGCGCTGCGAGCCGTCGAGTTGGCCCCGGAGATCGCTGTCCCGCGCTCCAATCTCGTGGGGAACTACATCAGTCTGGACCGCCTCGAGGAAGCGCGCGCCCAGGCGAACGAAGCGATTTCCAGGGGACGCGAGTCCGCCTATCTCGCCTACGCTCTCTACCTGCTCGCCTTTCGCAAGGGGGACGCCGCAGAGATGGAACGTCAGGTCCGCCTGGCCGAAGGCAAACCCGACACCGAGGACGCGCTCCTGTGGCTTGACGCCGAGACGGCGGCGTTCCACGGACAGCTAAGAAAGTCTCTTGTTCTCGACATGCGTGCCGCGGAAGTGGCTCGACGCCAGAAACGTGAAGACACCGCGCTGATCTACGCGGCGCGGATGGCCTACAACTCGGCCTTGCTCGGCCAGGAACAGAACGCGGTCCGCCTGGCGGACGGCGTTTTGCAGCGGGGCCCGAGCCGTTACGCCTCTGCACTTGTTGCGCTGAGCCTCGCCCTCGCACACCAGTTGCCCCGCGCTCAAGCCCTCGCGGACGAACTCGCGAAGTCCTATCCGAACGACACCGTCCTTCAAACCAACCTGTTGCCGTCCATTCGCGCCGCCCTTGCGATTCGGAGCGGCGACCCTGCGACCGCTATTACGGCCCTTGAGGCTTCCGCAGGGACCGAGCTGGGAAACCTCTCGTATCAGCGCATGCCTAACCTCTGCCCGGCCTATTTCCGTGGGCGGGCTTTCCTGGCGCGGAAGAATCCCGCGGCGGCGGCGGCCGAGTTCCAGAAGATCGTGAATCATCCCGGCGTCGCACTGAATACGCCGGTTGCCGCGATGGCGAATCTCGGCATGGCTCAGGCCAAGGCCTTGAGCGGCGATACAGCAGGGGCCCTGAAGTACTACGAAAACCTGCTTGCGCTGTGGAAGGACGCCGATGAAGATTTGCCCGTGTTCATCCAGGCAAAAACCGAATACTTCAAGATCAAGGCGCAGGAGTCATCCGGACGATCGGGCGCGCGTTCCGGCGGAGAATAGCGCCCGAAGCGGGGTGTGCTATTCTCCGTAGCGCACCAGGTGCACCTCCTGCTGCAAGTTCAGAACGGGGGATCCCATGAGCCGCCTGCTCCGCATCGTCGCCGTCGTTGTCGGTGTCCTCATTGTCTTGATTCTCGTCCTGCCGTTCCTAATCCCGGTCAATCGATTCCGTCCGACGATTGAAGAAAAGCTCTCTGCAGCGATGGGAAGGAGGGTCCAGGTCGGGAACTTGAGCCTCTCCCTTTGGTCCGGCTCGCTCGGAGCGGAAGACCTCTCCATCGCCGACGACCCGAAGTTCAGCAGTTCGGCATTCCTGACCGCGAAGTCGTTGAAAGTCGGCGTCGAGGTGTTTCCCCTGATTTTCTCTCGTTCGCTGCACATCACCGGAATATTGATCGACTCGCCGCAGGTGGCGCTCCTGCGCGACGCGGCTGGCCGTTGGAACTTCTCCTCTCTGGGCGGCCCGGCCACGACTCCGGCAAACCCCGCCCCGGCTTCGTCCATGCCCTCCGATCTCGAGATCCAGGAATTCTCCTTGAAAGACGGAAAAATCACCGTCGGCAAGGCTGGCGCTTCGCGGCAATCCGTGTACGACCACGTGAACGTTTCCGCCTCCAACGTATCCGTCAAGAACGCCTTCCCCGTCAAAGCCACCGCGAACCTTCCGAACGGGGGAAGCTTCGCCTTCGATGGGCGCATCGGTCCGATTGACCCCGCCGATGCGGCGCTCTCGCCGCTCGATGCGAAACTCAACGTGAAGGGCTTCGACCTGGCCTCTTCCGGTGCCCTCGATTCGTCGTTGGGGCTCGGCGGCCTGATGGACCTTGACGCAGGTGTGACTTCGAAGAACGGCATCGCCGAGACGAAAGGCAGTCTGACGCTGACGAAGCTCCAGTTGGTCGCGGGCGGCTCTCCCTCGAAGGTCCCGGCCGTCGTCGCCATTTCAACGAAGTCCGACCTTCGCAAGGACACCGGAATCCTCCAGCCATCGACGGTCACCATCGGCAAGGCCGTGGCGCACATCTCCGGCACGTACGACTCTCACGGCGAGTACACGACGGTCAACGCCAAATTCACGGCGCAGGATATGCCCGCGACAGATCTGGAGGCTTTCCTCCCCGCCATCGGCGTCAACATGCCCGAAGGCGCCAAGCTTTCTTCCGGCGCATTGAACGCCGATCTGACGATTCAGGGACCCACAAACCGCCTCATAACCACGGGCTCCGTCGGCCTCGCCAACGGGCGTCTCAGCGGCTTCGACCTGGGGGCAAAACTCTCCGCCATTGCTGCCCTGGCGGGCGTCAAGACGGGGTCCAACCTGGAAATCTCCAAAGTGTCGAGCAACGTGCACCTGGCGCCCGACGGCCTGCGCTCCGAGAGTTTCCTCGCTGACTTGCCGGCAATTGGCACGCTCACCGGTGCCGGGACCATCGACGCAAAGAACAATCTCAACTTCAAAATGCTGGCCAACTTGAAGAGCGGCGTCGGCGGGGCCGTGAGCAAGCTCGGAGGGGTTTTGGGCGGCGGAGGCGGCAAGGGAGGCATTCCATTTCTCATTCAGGGGACAACTGCGAACCCCAGGTTCCTCCCGGACGTCGGCGGCCTCGCCAAAGGCATCGTCAAGGACAACAAGGCCACGACAACCCTGGGCGGCCTCTTCAAAAAGAAGCCGAGCCAGTAGGGCGTGAAACGAAAGCCCCGGCGCCGCGTCGAAAACAAGAAGATACCCGTGTCTAAGACCCCTACAGCACCGGCATACGTCCCCGCATGAGGGCGGCCCGGCCTTTTCTCAGGCGCGCGGCTTCCATTCTGGCAGCCGCCGCCCTCGCACTCGCCCTCTTGCTGGCCCTTTCCGCCGCTCGCGGCGGTCCGTCCGCGCCTCTTACGCCCAGAGACCGCATGGAGGTCTTTGAGAAGTCCTGGAAGGAAATCAATGATCACTACTACGACCCGCAATTTCACGGCGTGAATTGGGCTGCGGTGCACGATAAGTACGTTCCCATTGTGGGGACCGTCGCCGACGACGAACAGTTCTACGTCGTGATGGGCCGCATGACTGCCGAGCTTCACGACGCCCACACGCGTTTCAGTTCGCCTCAGCAATGGCAGAACCACGAGAAGCAGCAAGGCTATGCTACCGGCGTAAGAATCGCCGCGGTCGAGGGCCAGCTCGCCGTGACCGAAGTATTGCCGGAGTCGAGCGCGGCCCGCGCCGGAATCGAGCCGGGGATGATTGTCACCTGGGTGAACGGAAAGCCTGTGCAGGAAAAAATCGCCGAAGCCGAGAAAGAGGTCACGCCGTCGTCCTCGGAGCGCTTCACGCGGCTGCGCGTCCTCGCGACCGTCTTCGGCGGCCCGCCCGAGGCTCCTCTCGTCCTGGGACTTCAGCGCGCGGACGGCTCGCAATTCGAAGCGCGGCTCGCGCGGCAGATGATCTCCACGGCGCCGCATGTCACCGCCTCGCACCCCTATTCGGACATCGCGGTCGTCCGGTTCGACCAGTTCCGGCCCTGGGTGGCCAAAGAGTTGAAGCAGGAACTGGAGAAAGACCACGGCGCGCGCGGCATCGTAATCGACTTGCGGAGGAACGGGGGCGGCGAAGGTAGCGCCCTCGAGGCAATGGCGGGCTACTTCTTTCCCCGGAAGACCCTGCTCGCAAAAATCATGCGGCGCAAGCAGATCGAAAAGGCCGAGCGCGACGGAGGCGGAGAGCGGCAATCGGACATGTACGCCGGCAAGGACGGCGGACAGATCTACGCCGGGTCGGTGGTGGTCCTCATTAGCGAATCTTCGGGCAGCGCCGCCGAGTTGTTTGCCGCTGGATTGCAGGACGAAGGACGCGCCAAGATCGTCGGCAGCCAGTCCTGCGGATGCGTGCTGGGCATTACCAAGAGTAGGGCGATGAAAGGCGGCGGCGTCCTCGAGATCAGCGAGGTCCTTTGGTTCTCACCGAAGGGCCGCAAACTCGAAGGCGAAGGCGTAATGCCGGACGAAACCGTTGCGCCGACCATCTCCTCGCTGCGCGAGAAGCGCGATCCCGTTCTCGACGAAGGCGTCAAGCTCGTGCGCGACTTGGCGGTCCGCGAACCGTCCGCCGCGCGCTGAACCGCCGGATCGCGGGCCGGCTTGGTTACACCCCATCCCTCCCCTTCGCGGGCTTGACCCCGTTCTTCCCCAAAAGCTACATTCGGCCCGAAAACCATGCCCGACGGCGCAAAGCGGGACGTCTTCGTCACTGGCGGAACCGGCTTTATGGGCCGCCGCCTTATCAAGGAACTTTTGCGGCGGGGCCACCGCGTTCGGGCCCTCGTCCGCGCCGGCTCGGAGACCAAGGTGCCCGCGGGGTGCGCCGTGCTCACGGGTGACCCGCTCGAAAAGAGTTCCTTCGCCGCGAACGTTGCCCCCTCCGACACCTTTGTGCAGCTTGTCGGGGTCGCCCACCCCAACCCCGCGAAACGCGAGCAGTTTCGCGCCGTCGACTACCGCGCCGGGCGCGCTGGCGTCGAAGCGGCGGCCGCTGCTGGTGTGCGGCACTTTGTCTACGTCAGCGTCGCCCAGCCTGCTCCGGTCATGAAGGCATACATCGAAGTTCGCGCGGCCGTCGAAGAGGTGCTGCGGCAAAGCGGCCTCAACGCCACAATCTTGCGCCCCTGGTATGTCATGGGACCGGGCCGGCGCTGGCCGATGCTCCTGCGGCCCTTTTATTGGCTCATGCAGCGCATTCCCACCACCCGCGAAAGCGCACGGCGCCTCGGCCTGGTGACCCAGGATCAGATGCTCGCTGCTTTGGTCATTGCCGTGGAGAACCCGGCCACCGGCGTGAAAATTGTGCCGGTTGTCGATATTTGCCGGTCGGTGTTGACCCCAGCCCGGTCTTGACATTTCGCTTTTTATTCGCCTATACTGCCTTCCGGTAGAGGAAACGGGAGACGGGTGGCCGTCACATTGTCCTTGGACTCTCACGGGCGACCACCCGTCAAAAAAACCCGCCCCTTGACCCCTCCCGGTGCCCCAAGGGCGTTGCCCTCCGCGCGCTGCCCTTCTTTGGCCCGATGTCCCAGTGGCGCCGCCGACACCTGCAAGGTCGTGGTCCTTGCGACCCGCCGGTCTTAAGCGCCATACTTTTTTTATGGTCCTTCGATGGAGGCCTGTTGTCTCCGCGCTCGTGGTTTTCGGCGCGTGTTTGTTCATTCGCCCCGCCGGCGCCGATGAGATTCGCCTGAAAGACGGCAAGAAGCTCTACGGTGTGATCGTCGCCTACGAAGACAACATGTTCAAGATCAAGACGGACTTTGGGTTCATCCTGGTCGAAAAGGACAAGATCGCCGCGATTATCCCCGCCGAACCCCCGAAAGCGAAAAGAGAATCGCCCAGCGAGCCGAAGGCCGAGCCAAAGCCTGAGGCAAAGAAGGAGCCCACTCCCGAGCCGGCAAAGACGGAGCCTGCCGTTGAGCCCGTGAAGGAGGCGAAACCCGCGGAAGCAAAGCCAGCCAATGCACCCGCGAAGAGCGCGAAGAAAGCCCCCGAGCCCGGCAAGAAAGCCCCCGCGCCTTCCCCAGACAAGGCCGCTGCTCAGAACGACGGAGGGGGCACGAGCACCGGGCCCGCCGTAACGCCTGCCGCGCCACCTGTCTCCCCCGCGAGCGGCGCCAATGCGCCCGCACCGGCTGCAGTTCCGGTCGCAACGCCGGTAGCCGCGCCTGCTGAGCTTCCTGCGGCGACCGCCAAGGAACCAGAGCCGCCAGCGATGCGCGAAGAGGTGCAGGGCAACACCTACATCAATCACACCTACGGCTTTCAGCTCTACAAAGCTCCGAGTTGGAGCCTGCTGGACGACGCCCGCCGCGCGCTGCCAAACGCCGTTGTGGCCATGGGAACCTCCAACCAGTCCACCCTCATGGTCGTTGGAGAGCAGAAGATCAAGGAGCCTCTCGAAGTGGCCGCCGCTGCAGTCGAGAGGCGCCTGGGCGAGGCCTACGAGAACTATCGTCGCCTCAGCCAGCGAAAGACCACAGTCAGCGGCTTTCCGGCCATGGAATACCGCTATCGCGGCAAAGAAGCCGACCACGACTGGTCCGGCACGCTGGTGGTCGTCGCTCGCGGCAAAGATCTCTTCACCATCCTCGGCGTCACCTACGCCACCGATGACCTCATCCAGATCCAGGAAAACGTCATCGCGCGCTCCATCGCCAGCCTCAATTTCTCCGCCCTGTAATCGGGCGTCCCGAAGTCGCCGGACGGTTATTGCCGTTTAGGCACCAGTACCATTCTTGCCCTGCAAAAGCCGTGGCTATGCTGGCTTCAGGTCCGCCTCTCCGCCGCATGACGGAGAGCATCTCCCGCTGCCTCGAAGAGGCTCGAGACGTTTCGCTTGCCATAGGAGGAAGAGAAACATGAAGCGTTCAGCCTGGTCCCTGCTGGTTTCCGCCGTGCTCGCCGCGGCGCTGCTGCCCGGTTGCGGTCCCATGACGCAAACACAGGCGCGCTCCCATCACCGCGCCGCTGCGCCGGCTCCCTGCAGCACGCCCGTGGCGCCCATCCGCAACAATAATCTCATCGTCGTCATCAACTACAACTACTCCTACAACGCCAAGGACCCGACCGCCGGCCGCGGGTGGCACAAAGGCGACATCATCGCCCACCTCAACGACCTTGGAAGATCCGACGGAAACTCTTTCGCTGAATCAAACGGCCAGGCCGTCAACTTCTACTTCAACTACACGCTCAACAACGATGGCCAGGAACACTTCACGGGGTCCATCGAGCTGAGCGGATGGGGCCAGGGACACATCGCCACGCTCTACTCCGGGCAATACCCCTACGCTTCATCGGCACAGCTCACCAGCGACCTGACGGACAAGGCCTACGCCTACATCCACGGCGGATGGCACGACAGCCGTCCGAATTGCCCCCAGTACTAAACGTTTTCATCACCCAAGATAACCGCGGCCAAGACTCCCGTGAGGGGTCTTGGCCGTTTCTTATTCTCCGCGGTGTCTTGGGGCCGGCCTACGTGCCTTCCTGCCAGGAAGAGAGGTAGTGCTCCTGCTCGGCGGTAAGTTTGTCCAGGTGGTGTCCCATCGATTCGAGCTTGAGCCGCGCAATCTCCTTGTCGATTTTCGCGGGAACTCCGTAAACCTCGCGCCTCAGCTCCTTGGCGTGTTTCACGATGTATTCCGCGCACAGCGCCTGGTTGGCGAAGCTCATGTCCATCACCGCCGCGGGATGGCCCTCGGCCATGGCCAGGTTGACCAGCCGCCCTTCGCCCAGCAGGTAGATCTTGCGGCCGTCTCTCAGGTGGTATTCGTCCACGAGCGGACGCGCCTCGCGCTTCTCGCCGGAGAGTTTCTCGAGCGCGGGAATATCAATCTCCACGTTGAAGTGCCCGGAGTTGCACACGATCGCCCCGCTCTTCATTACCTGGAAGTGCTCCCCGCGGATAACGCTCTTGTTGCCCGTGACGGTGATGAACACGTCGCCTTCCTTCGCGGCTTCGGCCATGGGCATCACGCGCAAGCCGTCCATCACCGCTTCGATTCCCTTCACCGGGTCGATTTCCGTCACGATGACGTCGGCCCCAAACCCTTTGGCCCGCATGGCCACCCCGCGGCCGCACCAGCCATAGCCCGCGACCACCACCTTCTGTCCGGCCAGCAACAGGTTGGTCGCGCGGATGATTCCGTCGAGCGTGGACTGCCCCGTGCCGTAGCGGTTGTCGAAAAAGTGCTTGGTCTCGGCGTCGTTCACCGCGACGACGGGATACTTCAGCGTGCCGTCCTTGGCCATGGCGCGCAGCCGGATCACTCCCGTCGTGGTTTCCTCCGTGCCGGCGATCACCCCTGGAACCAGCTCGGTGCGCTTCGTCAGCAGGGTCGTCACCAGGTCGGCGCCGTCGTCCATTGTCATGTTCGGGCGGACCGAAAGCGCCCCGTTGAGGTGCTCGTAGTAGCCCTTCCCGTCGATCCCGTGGACCGCATACACGGCGATGCTTTCGTCGCGGACCAGGCAGGCCGCAACGTCGTCCTGCGTGGAGAGCGGGTTCGATGCGCACAGTGTCACCTGGGCCCCCCCATCGCGGAGGACCAGCATCAGGTGCGCGGTCTCCGAGGTCACATGCAGGCACGCCGCCATCCGCATCCC
>DASPOW010000114.1:0-3142 GCA_035625855.1 Candidatus Methylomirabilota bacterium
CAGTACGCCGATCCGTCCGCATTCACACCCCACTTTTCATGGAAAGGCGCGAACGGGCGCCAGGCGATCTTTGCCGAGGCTGTCAGCCTGGAGCGGGCCGCGGAGCGCTTTGGGACTCCGTTGTATCTCTACAGCCGCGCAGCCATCGAAGACGCCTACCGAGAACTCGACCGAGGTCTCTCCGGGCTGCCGCACACCGTTTGCTACGCGGTGAAAGCTAACGGCAGCCTGAGTCTGCTGCGGTTGCTGGCGCGGATGGGGAGCGGGTTCGACGCCGTCTCCGGCGGGGAGATTGAACTCCTGAAACGCGCCGGGGTCCCCGGAGACCGCATCGTGTACTCCGGAGTCGGAAAGACACGGGAGGAAATCCGCGAGGCTCTTTCCTATCGCGCCGCCAGGAGAGACGCGCGCGGGATTCTGCTCTTCAACGTGGAGTCCGAAGCCGAACTGGGCATTCTGATCGAAGCGGCCGCGCGCCGTACGCACGCGGGAGCCCCGCCGCCCGCGGTGTCGGTCCGAGTGAACCCCGATGTGCAAGCGGGCGGGCACCCGCACATAGCCACGGGCCGGCATCACCATAAGTTCGGGCTGGATTGGCCGGCGGCGCGCGCACTGTATCTCAAGCATCGCGGTTCGCCGGGCATTTGCTGGCGCGGTATCGGTTCGCACATCGGCTCGCAAGTGACGTCGCTCGCGCCGTTTCGCGACGAACTGCGCAGGCTCGCGGGATACGTCGCCGAGTTGCGGAGAGACGGCGTCGAACTGAAATACGTGGACATCGGCGGGGGCCTGGGCGTGCGCTACACAAATGAGCGGCCGCCTTCGCGCACGGCTTATGCCCGCGCGGTCAAGAGGATGATGCGCGGGCTGGGCTGCCACGTGCTGCTCGAGCCGGGCCGCTCGATCGTCGCGCAGGCGGGAGTTCTGCTTACGCGCGTTCTGTACACGAAGGAGAATCGCGGCAAGAAGTTCGTGATCGTGGACGCGGCGATGAACGACCTGATGCGTCCGGCGCTCTACGGGGCCATCCACCCCATCACCCCCGTCGAGCGTTCAGCGGCGCAGCGCGCCGAGCGCCTCGAGCGCGTGGACGTCGTGGGCCCCGTCTGCGAAACGGGCGACTGTTTCCTCCGCGATTGGCCTATGCCTCGCGTCGAAGCCGGAGCCGTGCTGGCCATTTGGGGCGCGGGCGCCTACGGCATGGCGCAGGCGTCCAACTACAACGCGCGGCCGCGGGCCGCCGAAGCACTGGCGGACGGCTCGCAGGCGCGACTGACGCGCAGGCGCGAGACAATCGGAGACATGTTGCGCACGGAAGTCCCGCGCTAGGCCTCAGGATTCGCCCCATTTCAGCCGATCGCGCAGAATCGCGAAATAGTCCTTTCGCGGCGGCTGGATCAGTTTCAGGCGTCGTTCGGCGCAGTAGAGCACAACGTGGTCGCTTTTCTCCATCTGAATTCCGGTCTGGCCGTCCATGGTCAGATAGACGGCTTCGCTCTTCTTCAACAGGCGCACTTCGATGCGCGCTGAGTTCTGCACGACGATCGGGCGGTCGCTCAGCGTGTGGGGACAAATCGGCGTGAGCACAAACGCCTCGACGCTGGGATGGACGATGGGCCCGCCGGCGGAAAGGGAATAAGCCGTCGAGCCGGTGGGCGTGGAGACAATCAATCCGTCGGCGCGGTAGCGGCAGACGAACGTGCCGTCGATGAGCAGCTCCAGCTCGATCATGCGGGCCAGCGCTCCTTTGTTGATGACCGCGTCGTTCAGGGCAAGGTGCATGTCGTGGCTAGCTCCGGCGCGATGGTGCTCGACGTGGAGCATCACGCGTTCGCTGGCTGCATGCCTTCCAGCCAGAGTTTCCTCGAGAGCCGGATAGAGTTCATCACGCGTGAAGCTGGTCAGAAACCCCAGTCCCCCGAGGTTAATCGGCAAAATCGGCACGCCCAGCGGAGCCGCTAATCGGGCGGCGGCCAAGAGGGTGCCGTCCCCTCCGAGAACCAGCAGCAGGTCGCTTTCGTTCGCCAGTTGCTCACGGGTGCGCTTGCTTTCGGGCGCGTCCACGCAACTCGAGGTTTCCGGATCGCACAGCACGCGCACGTTTCTTTCCGCCAGCCACTTGCGCAGGGGAGGAAGAACGCCGACGAGGTCCTCGCGACGCGGCCGGGAGACGATTACGATGGTGCGAAGAACCATAAGGGCTGGCGCAGCGCGGGATTCTACTCCACCGCGCGGCGGCGGGCGTGCAGAAAAAACTCGCGATTGCCCTCGGCGCCGGGCAGGCGACTTGGCCGCACGCCGAGAATGGTAAAGCCGGCAGCTTCGGCGGCGCGAGACACCCGCTGGACCGCTTCTTCATGCAGCCTCTCATCGCGCACGATTCCGCCGCGGCCGACTTGCCGGCGGCTCAGCTCGAATTGCGGCTTGATGAGGATGAGAAAGTCCGCCGCGGGCCCCGCAACGCTCGCCACAGCCGCCAGCACTTTGGTGACGGAAATGAAGGAGACGTCCACGACCGCCAGGTCGACCCTTTCGGGAACGTCTTTGCCCGACAGCTCGCGCGCGTTCCGCTCGATGCGCACCACGCGGGGGTCCTGCTGGAGCTTCCAAGCCAGCTGATTCACGGTGACGTCCACGGCATAGACCCGCTTCGCTCCGTGCTGCAGCAGGCAATCGGTGAAGCCTCCGGTGGAAGCGCCTGCGTCGAGGCACACAAGCGCCGCGGGGGACACAGCGAAGTCCTCGAGGGCGCCCTCCAGCTTCAGGCCCGCCCGGCTGGCGTATTTTTGCAGGCGGCTGCGGACCTGGAGGCGGGCGTCGTCCGCCACGAGTTGGGCGGCTTTCGCCCCGGGCAGCCCGTTCACGGCGACCTCGCCCGCGAGAATCATAGCTTGGGCTTTGTGCCGGGACTCTGCCAGGCCGCGTTCGACCAGCAGTAGATCCAGGCGCTTGCGATTCTGCTTGGGGGACATGGCGACTGCGCTACGCGCGGCGAAGCACCAGGTATTCGGCAATCTCCCGCAAGCGCGCTGCGCGCTGTCCGAACGGAGCCAAATGAACGATCGCTTGTTGCGCGAGGTCGCGTGCGATTTCGTGCGAGCGCCCGAGGCCGAACACCGCCGGGTACGTCGCTTTTTGCTGT
>DASPOW010000115.1:0-2568 GCA_035625855.1 Candidatus Methylomirabilota bacterium
CGTCGAACCGACCTTGAACAGATCCTGGGCAAGGCGCTGAAGAAGACCGCCGCGGAGCGGTACGCAACAGCGAGTGACCTGCTCGCAGACCTGCGAGCGGCTTCGTCGGGCCAGGGCGCGGTGGTAGAGACGGAGAAAGCCATTGGGGTACCGCCGTTTGTTTTCCTTACGGCGGTGGAAGACAAAGAGTCGCTCTCGCTGGGGTTCGCGGACGCGCTGATTACAACGCTGGGCCGCGTGGAGGGTCTGCGCGTGCCTCCGACGGCGGCGATCGTGAGGTATGCAGGCGAAAATGATCCGCAGCGGATCAGCCGCGAGCTGGGGGTTCGCTATGTCTTGCAGGGAAGCATTCAAAGGCTCGGCGACCAGTGGCGGGTGTCCATCCAGGTGCTCGATGCGCAGGCGAGAAAGACGGTATTTTCAGAGAAGTACGACTTCAAACTGAGCCATGTTTTCGAGGTGCAGGACGAGATTGCCAGGCAGGTCGCAGAAGCGTTGCTGCAACGCTTCCAGGTCGGCAACTTGAAATCCCGACAGCGTTACAGCAGCGACTCGCGAGCTTATGGCGCCTATCTGCACGGCCTGGACGCGAGCTACAGCGAGGCGCCGGAAAACGTGGACCTGGCCATCCGGTGTTTCACCGAGGCGATCGAGCGCGATCCGCATTTCGCGCTGGCCCATGCGATGCTGGCACACGCGTCGTCCTCCCGGTATTTCGGCTACGAGCCGCGTTACAAATGGCTGCAACTGGCGGAGAAGCACTGCGCACGCGCCTTGCAATTGGACTCCCAACTGCCGGAGGCCATCATGGCCCGCGCGTATCTCTTGTGGACGCCGCAAAAAAACTTTCCGCACTTCGAGGCGATTCGCGAACTCAGGAAGGCTATCGCGATGCAGCCCAATCTGGACCATGCCTACAACCGCCTGGGAACGATCCTGGCGCACATCGGCCAGCTTCGCGCGTCCCAGGAAGCGTTCATGACCGCAAGACGCATCAACCCGCAGAACTTCGGCAATACCAACCTAATCCAGTGCTATGTGTGGGGAGGGCAGTACGCGCGGGCAGCGCAAGAGCTAGAGACTTGCCGGCGACTTCGGCCTACCAACAAATACTATCTCTGGTTCCGGCCACAGCCAGCGCTACTCCTGGGAGAGTTGGAAAACGCCGCCAAGTGGGTCGGGGAAGCCGTGGAAGCCTATCCCGACGAGCCCATGATGGTCTCCCTGCAGGGACTTGTGCAGGCCCGGCTCGGACGAAAGGACTTGGCGCGGCTGGCGGCGGAGAGAGCCTGCGCTTCGCCGCATTCGTTTGGGCATACGCATCATGCCCATTACCAGATCGCCTGCATCTATGCTGTCCTTGGAGAAACACAGCTAGCCATGCACTGGCTGGAGCGGGCCGTCGCGGGCGGATTTCCGTGCTGGCCGTTTTTTCTGCGCGATCCGAACCTCGAGGAACTGCGCGGGCTGCCGGACTTTCAGGAACTGGTCGCAGGGCTACGCTCGGAATTTCCGTCTTCCGCTGGACCGGAGGCGCAAGGCGCCGCGTAGCAAACAGCCGGCCAGCGGAGGAACGGACGGTTCAGGTTGCGGCGCGGCGCGCGGAGCCGAACAGATCATGGTGGCGCCGCAGAAGAAACAGGTCGGTCATCCCGGCGATGTAGTCGCACACCACGACATACCGCGGTTCGTGGGTCGCCGCCTCGGTGTAAAACGGCGGCATGGACTCCGGGTTATCCAGATAGTAGAGAAAGAGCTCTTCAAGGCACCGCACCGAGCGGTCGCGGTCCTTGGTGATCTCCGCCCGGTTGTAGACGCGTGTCATCAGGAATCGCTTCAGCTCAGCGTTTCGTGCAGATGCCGCCTCGCTGAGCCCGGCCAGGCGCTTCGGCGCCCGACGGACGTCCTCGACGGAAGTCGCGCCGGATTCCGCCGCGCGCCTCCTCGTCGTCTCAATCAAGTCCGTCACCAGAAAATCCAGGACTCGCTTCAGCGCCTCGTTGAACTTCAACTTCTCACGGGCCTGCGGGTGTGTGGCCTCGACCTCGATATACATTTCGCCGAACGCGGGCGCTTCGCGAGTTAGATCCGCCAAGGGAAGCAGCCCTGCTTCTCGAGCATCGTCAAGGTCCGCGGTGTTGTAAGCGATTTCGTCCACCCAGTCCATCAACTGCGCCTCGAGCGGCGGGCGCTCGTCGAGCGCGTATTCCGTCAGTTGCGGGAACTCTTTGGCCGGGTAGTCGCGCGAGTGTTTCACGATTCCTTCACGCACCTCAAAGGTCAGATTCAATCCGGGAAAGTCCAGATAGCGCTGCTCGAACTGCTCGACGATGCGCAGGGCGTGCAAGTTGTGGTCGAAGAAAGCGCCGAACGCGCGCATCAACTCGTCCAGCTTCCGTTCTCCGGCGTGGCCGAAGGGCGGATGGCCGATGTCGTGGACCAGCGCGAGCGCTTCGGTGAGATCCGTGTTGAGCCCGAGCGCCCCGGCGACCGTCCGCGCAATCTGCGAGACTTCCAGCGTGTGCGTCAGCCGGTTGCGGAAGTGGTCGGAAAAGCGCACCGTGAAGA
>DASPOW010000116.1:0-2494 GCA_035625855.1 Candidatus Methylomirabilota bacterium
GATCTTGCCGACGCGCAAAAAACTCTGGCGGCATTGCAGCAACTGCAGCAGACGCATCGCGGCCACCACCATCATCATGGCGGCGGTGGCGGCGAGACTTCGGCAACGTCAAACACGTCGAATACTTCGAACAGCAGCGGCTCGGGCTCAAGCGATCCCGACGGCGACGGCGATACAGACGGTACCACGAACATCCTTCAGATTTCGATCACGTTGAATTCCGACAGCAAGGTCGACATCAAGGCGTAGGCTTGGCCGGCGAGAACTTGTATCCGGAGCGCGGCGCAGCACGCGAGTGGTGCGCCGCAGACCCGGGACTGTAGCCATGTCCGAATGTGTAATGGTCCCGGATCAGCAGTGCACTGCTGCGCGCTGCACTGCATCCGGGACATAAACGCCCTAAAACGGAATCTCGTCGTCCATATCATCGCGCTTGCCACCGGCGGTGGCCATCGCCGGGCGGCGCTCGCGTGACGGACCGGCCGAGCCGAAGTCGCCATTCTCGGCGGCGGCTCCGCCTCCGGCGCGATCAAGCATGGTGAGCGCCGAATTGAATCCCTGCAGCACCACCTCGGTCGAGTAACGGTCCTGCCCGTCCTTGTCCTGCCACTTGCGTGTCTGGAGCGAACCCTCGAGATAAACTTTCGAGCCTTTCTTGAGATACTGCTCGGCGATCTTTGCGAGGCCTTCGCTGAAGATCACGACACGATGCCATTCAGTCTTCTCGCGCCGTTCGCCTGTCGCCTTGTCGCGCCAGGTGTCGGACGTCGCCACCCGCAAATTGACAATCGGACGGCCGTCCTGAGTACGGCGTACCTCCGGGTCGGCGCCAAGATTGCCGACGAGAATGACCTTGTTGACGCTACCTGCCATAGTGCTCTCCGCATGGCGATTTGGGCGCGCTACCTCGCGAGAGGCGCCGGCGTTCGCCGTCTAGGGGCCGCGTGCCGCACGCGCCCGATGAAAACAAACTCACCCTAGTCCTCGCCAGATGGGCCGGCCACGGGGCGGCAAGCGCGTTTGCCCCTAATCCACAGGGCCTCCCGCGCTGCTGAGCTTTCAGAAAACCGTCTCCTACGAGAACGTTCCTGTTTCGTTCTAACCTATTCCTTTCCTCCGGGCAACGCCCGTTTTCCGCCGGTACGGGCTTACGGCAATCTCTTGTTAACCAATTTCTTTGATCCTAGAGGCCTGATTCGCTTAGTAAATTTCAAAAATCCTGTGGCGTAAGCGCAGCGTTCGAGTCCCACGAATTCCGCTGTCAGCAACGGACTGCCCGTCCCGTTACGTCCAGGAGACCACGATGATCCGTTTCATCCTCAAGGTGTGTGCATACGCGTTGGCCCTTGCAATGGCATCGCCGTCGTTCGCGGCTGATATGCCCGGCCGCTACGGCGAGCCCGCGTACGCGCCGCCTGCCTTCAGCTGGTACGGATTTTATCTGGGTCTCAACGGCGGATACGGCTGGGGCACCTCCAACTGGAGCGGCGGAGCGTTGTCCGGCTCCGTGAGCCCGGCGGGACCCATGTTCGGCGGCACGCTCGGCTTCAACATGCAAACCGGCAGTTGGGTCTTCGGGGTGGAGGGCGACGTTGACGGCAACTGGATGTCGTCGAACAACACCACAGGGCTTTGCGTCGGCTGCGCCATCCAGACCAGCTGGTTTGCCACCGCGCGCGGCCGCGTCGGCTACGCATTCGATCGCGCGCTGTTCTACGTCACCGGGGGCGGCGCCTTCGGCGATGTCCAGATGACCGCCGCCGGCGCAAGCGCGAGCGTGAGCCGCGCCGGCTGGACTGTCGGCACGGGCCTCGAATATTCAATTCTCGGTCCCTGGTCGGCGAAGGTCGAATATCTTTACGCCAATCTCGGCAGCACCAGCTGCGGCACCAGCGTCTGCGGCGTCGGTACCAGTGTGGACTTCAAGACCAGCATCATCCGACTGGGCGTGAACTACCGCTTCTGGTAGGCGCGGGCTCGAACGGATTGAATTGAAAGGCGGGCCCGGCGCTGGCCTTTACTGTTTGCGGGCTGATCCAGCAAAAGATGGCGGGGAAACGCTTACCCCCGGGGCTGGCAAATCGGCGCTGTTCTCACTACGTTCCATAGCAAGAGGCCCGAACGGACCCGTGTTTTGCGGGTCCGGAGGGGTGGCTTTGCCTTACTGGACCCAATTTGCAGGTCACCATGGCCGACCGTACCAGCAAGCCCGCCCGCAGCGACGCCCGCGTGATCGCGATCCGGGGCGCGCGCGAGCACAATCTCAAGAACATCGACGTCGCCATTCCGCGCGACAGACTGGTGGTGTTCACCGGCCTGTCCGGCTCAGGCAAATCCTCGCTTGCGTTCGACACCATCTATGCCGAGGGCCAGCGCCGCTACGTGGAGTCGCTCTCCGCCTACGCGCGGCAATTCCTCGAAATGATGCAGAAGCCGGACGTCGATCAGATCGACGGATTGTCTCCGGCGATTTCCATCGAGCAGAAAACAACCT
>DASPOW010000117.1:0-9145 GCA_035625855.1 Candidatus Methylomirabilota bacterium
AGCCGTCGCCCCCGTCCCCGCCGCCAATCGCCGGAAAGCGCGCCTGGTTGGAGAACTTCGCGAAGATGCGGTACTGCGTGGACTTGCCGGCATCTCCGCCGTACTGCACTGTCGTGCCTGCCTGCTCCACGCTGCCGCCGCTCGCGACAACCAGCCCGCCGCGCGTGTCCGATGCCCTCTTCGTGATGATATTCACGACGCCGTGGACTGCATTGATTCCCCACACCGATGCGCCCGGGCCGCGGATTACTTCGATTCTTTCGATGTCCTCCAGGGGAACATCCAGCGCGTCCCAGAAGACTCCGCCGATTGTTTCGGAATAAACGCTCCTTCCATCAATCAGCACGAGCATCTCGTTGCCGAAGCGCTCGTTGAAACCGCGCGCCGTAATCAGCCAGGTGTTGGCGTTCGCCCGGGCTACATCCAGACCTGGCACCATTCGCAGCAAGTCGGGAATATTCGTCGCGCCCGACCTTTGGATGTCCTCCTGCCTGATTACAAAAACCGCCGCCGCGGTCCGCGAGAGCTTCTGCTCCGATCTCGATACCGAACTGACTTCGATGTTCATCAAGTCTTCCAGGCTGCGCTGTGTCAGATCGCGCTGTGCCGATTGCGGTTGCGGCTGCCCTTGCGAGCCCTGTGACCCCTGCTGGGCTCTCGCCGCGCCCGGCACGCCCGCGAGGAGAAAGATCAACGCCAGCGCGCCTGCTGTTCCGCGGCTTGCGCACAATGAGTCCCGCTTGGTTGGCATCTGTGAGTCCTTTTCTCTGTTGCAGGGGCCTCTTGGACACCCAGAGCGCCCTGCTTGCGTCAGGCAAAAGGTCGGCCAATGGCGGGAATGCTTTGAGGAGAATAAAGGGTTTCGATTGAGTCAGATGCAAGGAAGAAGGAGCTAGGAGCCGGCGCGGAGCGCCGCTTCGGTTGTTTCAGCTCGCTACGTCGCACCGCGCTGAAACAGTATGCCGGCAGGCGCAAGATCGTGTGGGCGGCGCGCCCGCCTGCCGCTCGTAGGACTAACCCGGGCCGGTTTCTACAGATCGCTCAGCCGTAGTTGCGTGTCCGCGTTCTTCCAAGCTTCCTTGAACTCGCGTTCCACCCACGCTGCGTCCGCGTCCCGCTTCTGCGCCTTTAAACTCTCCGCCAGCCCGAAGAGCGACCGCGGATTCCGCGGATTTTTCGCCAAATCCTCGCGAAAGACCTTTTCGGCGTCCGCGGCGCGCCCCGCCGTCAGCAACGCCGCGCCCAGCGATTCGCGAACCGGGTAATACCAGTCCGGCGGCTCGTCATAATTCAGAGCGTCCTGCAACGCGACGGCCCGTTCCCATCGCATGGCGATTTCGTCCTTTTTCCCTTCCGCCGTCACGCGACGCGCGGCAAGCACGTGTGCGGCAAGCCGGTAAACGTTCTTCACCAGGTTGAGCGTACCGAAAGGCGCGTCGGCCGGAATCTTTGCGGTCTCAGCCAGCATCGCGTCCAGTTCCACCGCGCCTGTTGTCGCGTCCCCACGCATGAAGTAAGCCAGCCCGCGCCCGTAGTGCCAGAAGGCGTGCGTGCACGGGAGCTCTTTCGCCGGCTCGGGCCATGCCAGGAGTTCCTCCCATCTCCCGAATCGCGCGTCAACCCAGATCGGCGTCATCAGGAACGGGTCGAGCATGGGCATCATCTTTGCGTGGGGCGCAAGCCGCGCCGCCAGGGCGTCTGCCGCGGCTTTCGCTTCCGCGTAGCGTCCTTCCATCGCCGCCGCGTACGCGCGGAAATGCTCATTGTGGCTGTGGTACATCAGGTCGTAAAGGCTTCCCTGCTTGTTCGCCTTTTCCGCGTACACGCGGTCGCGCTCCGCCGAAATCTCGTTGCTTCTTGCCGCTGCTGCGTAATCGCCGGTGCGCACGTAAATGTGCGCCGGCATATGCACCAGGTGGCCCGCCTGCGGCACCAGGGTTTCCAGCCTCGCCGCGCTCGCCAGCGCCCGCTCCGGATGCGGTGAAGCCTCCACCGCGTGAATGTAGTAGTGGTTCGCTCCCGCGTGATTCGGATTCCGCGCCAGCACCGATTCCAGCACGCGGATAATCTCCTCGGTGTCCTCTCCGGGCTTCCCGTCGAGCGACCACAGTTGCCAGGGGTGCAGCACCATCAAGCTGTCCGCATAGATCGTCGCCGCATCCAGGTCGTCCGGATACTTCTGCGAAAGTTCGCGCATCGCCCGCGCATAGGTGCGCGCCAGCTTCGCGAAGTCCGGTTTGGCCTCTCCCGAGTAGCGCGCTGCCAGCGCCGCGACGTAGTCCTTTTCGATTTGCGGAGCGTGCTCCGCGAGTTTCTGCGCCTTCTGGATCGTCTCGAACGCCAGCTTCTCGCGCTCCGGGTCCACGTCCATGTTGTAGTTCGGTCCCACGGCCAGCGCTATGCCCCATAGCGGCATCGGCGAAGCTGGATCCAACTCCGCCGCGGCCTGGAACGCGCTCGCGGCCTCTTCGTGGTTGAAGCCGAAGACGAACGTCATCCCCTGGTCGAAGTATTCCTGCGCCTCACGGTTCTTGGTGGCGATGGCATGGTGCTGGCGGCCCACCGCCGTGAGCGCCAGGTCCGGTTTTGTGCCCTTCTTCGCATCGCCTTGCTCCGCCCTTTCGCGGCCCGCCGCAATTGTCGCGGCCAGCAAACAAACTCCTGCCACCACTCGCCTGGCTTTCTTCATCCGTCGCTCCTGTTTCCGTCTTGAGAAGGCACTTCGCCCGGGCGCGCCCGATTCTATCCCTTTCTGCCAGTGCGGCAGAACCCATCCGCAGATCTGCAAAGGCTCGCGGGCCGAGTGTCAGCGATTCGCGGACAGGCAGTCGGACGGCGGCTACCTTTCCCGGCCGACGTAGACGTTTTCCTGGGCCACGAGTTCGACGTTGGAGGCTTCGGTCTCGACGCGGATGCGGTGGTAACCCGGCTTGCTCGAAGCTTTGGCCAGAAACGTCAGCTTGTACTGATGCCGCAGGCGTTCGGCGTATTCATCGAGGTAAGGCCCGAAGGAGATGGGCTCCCGCAGCGCCTGAGTGTAGAATTCGCCGCCGGTTTCTTCCGTCAGCCGCGAGAGATTGGATTGCCCTTGATTGAGGCGGAAAAGGCTGTGGCCCAGGTGACCGATGGGCCGCGCGTAAATCGCGTAGACCTGAACGCCGGCGCGCTGCGCCCGATCGATGCTCTCATCCAGGTACGAGTCCTGAGGGCCGCCCTGAAGAAAATCTATGCCCGATGAGACGAGAAGGATTTCGCGGCGGTTGGCGCTTTCCGGCCAGTGCCGGATCAGGTCGGTGACGGAGAGATACGGGCTGGCCTCCGCGCCCGCAGCCATCGGCAGCCGCAGCGCCCGGGCGGCGCGCGCGTGATCGTTGGTCAGCTCCTGCACAACCTGGACGGTGCCGTTGCGCGCGTAACCCACGCCGATCGCCGTGCTCGCGGGCTGCGCCTGGATGAACTTCCTGACGTCGTCGAACTGCGAGCCAAGGTCCGTGTCTGTCGCGTCGTCAATCACGATGAACAAATCGAGCCCGGCTTGCGCGCCCTGGCAGGGAACCCACTCGAGCACCTGCGAGCGCGCTCCGTCGTGGATGACTCTTACATCTTCCTTGCGGACTTCGGGGACTTGCTTGCCGTGCTTGGCTTCCACGGATACGATGACGCTCACCGGAACGGTGTCTTGTGCCGCGGCTTGTCGCGGCCATGAGATCAGAGTCGCGGCCGCCGTCAAACCGGCGAGGCAAAGGGACCAGGCAATCTTTGTCGTTTTCATATCGTCGTGTTCTCCCGACGATTTAGATGTCGTTTGCGCCGCGGGAGGCTGCAACGAGCAGGCCGGCCAAGTCGCGCCGCCACGCGCTATTTTTTCCCGGGCTCCGGCGCAGGCGCGGGATATTTCTGGTAAGGCCGGGTGTCGAGCTGTTCCCACTCCCCGCGAATGATAGCCTGGCGAATCTGCGCCACGGTCTTGCCCTTGGCGAGTTGCTCAGACACATAGAACGCTTCCTGCATGCAGATGCCGCATCCGGAGGCATGCTGCGAAACGAAACAGTCGAGCAAGCTTCCATGGCCCTGGCTGCGGTCGCAATGGCAATAGCACGGCTGCTGGTAGAGCGCCTTCTTGATTCGCACGGCGATGGCATAAGCATTTTGCACGTAGGGGTCCGCGAACTGGCTCGGACTCAGCGTGGAGGGCAGCGGGCCGGCCGGAACCTCGCGGTGGAACGCCGGCACGGGTTCCGGCGCCTGCTGCTCGTTCGCAGAGCCGGGTGGCATGGGCACTCCGGCGCGGGGCGGCGGCGTCAGCATCAGCACCGCCGCAACGAGAGTTCCGCCAATCATCAGAATTCGCCCCGTGCGCATGAGCCCTCCCGTGGGAAAATGCCGCTTCGCGCGACGTTGCTGCCGCGTGACCCACAGCAGCGTTCCGCCATCTAACTCTACGGCTGTTTGTCCCGGAATTCCAGACGCGCGTTTCTCTTCGCGCGCCTCCGCCGCAGGGAAGGGTTGACCTCCTCGCGGCAATGCCCCGCCAGTCCTACTTGACGGAGCAAAGCTTTCCGGTAAACTGCCTTTTCTTTATGGCCACGCAGCCGCAAATCGTGCCCGATGCGATCCTGCAGGACTTCGCGCTGCCGCAGCGGGAAGCCGCGTTTTTCTACGGGCTCTTCCTGCGCGGGCACTCCGCGGACGCGCTGCGCCGCGACATCAGCGTGCCGCCGGCGGTGATGGCGCGCTGGGAACGCGAATCGCAGCGGCAGCCCGAACTGCGCGACTTTTTCACGCGCATGATCGAGTACCGCCGCCACGTTCTGGCCATCTTCGACGCGCTGGTCGGCGCGGAGACTCAGCCTCAGCGCATCCAGTAGCGCCCGCATTTGCCCAGGTGGAAGGCCTCCATGACGGATTTCCATGAGTACTACGTCGTTTTGAAGAGCGTCGGGCCGGACCGCGTCGCGGTGGTCAGTGCGCTGCGCAAGATCCTCGAGCAGGTGGGCGTTGCGGAATGCGGCGAACTTGTGGCCCGCGCGCAACGAGGCCCGATCCGAGTGAAAGAGGGTATCGGCCGCGATGACGCGGAGATCGTCCAGCAAATTCTCGAAGCCGCCGGGGCGACCGCCGAAATCGTCCAGATTCAGATTCCCGGGCTGGACTACATCTGATCCCGCCGCGCCCTTAGCGGTTTCAGGTTCTCGCGGGCAGCTCACCAAGCAGTTACCGTGGCCTCTGCAATAAATAACGCAACTTGTTATACTCGCGGGCCGATGCGAATAAGGCTCAGGCCGCAGGGTGCCGCCGGGATCGTGCTCCTGGCGGCGTTTACGGTTTTCATCACTTGGCGCGCGAAATCCCTGGAAACCGAGAAGCGAGGAGAAACGGAAACGCCCTCGCTGGTCAGCAAAGCGGCCCCGGACTTTTCGCTGCCGGCGCTCGACGGCTCGACGGTATCGCTGGCCGACTTTCGCGGCAAGAAGAAGGTGGTGGTGAGTTTCTGGGCAAGCTGGTGCGGCCCCTGCAAGATGGAAATGCCCAGCCTCAAGCACTTCTACGAGGTGCAGCGCAAAAAGTCCGACCGCTTCGAGTTCCTGGCCATCAGCATCGACGACACGCGCAGGCCCGCGGAAGACTACGCGGCCAAAATGAAGCTGCCGTTTCCGGTACTGCTCGATCCGGACAGCAAGACGGCGGACGCCTATGGAGTGACGGCGATTCCGACGCTTTTCGTGATCGATGAAAACGGAAAAGTAATTTACGGGCACGTCGGCGTCGAGCAGGCGATGGAGTTCGTCCTGGCGGACAGGCTCGGGCTGAAGCCGGACACCGGCGCGGCGGGAACGAACCCGTGACGACTCCGGCCATCGAATTCGGCGAAGTGACCAAGGTCTACCGGCGCAGGCTGCTCGGGCAGGAAGTGGCGGCGCTGACCGGGGTGAGCTTCCAGGTGTCGCGCGGCGAGGTCTGTGCGTTCCTGGGGCCCAATGGCGCGGGAAAAACCACGAGCATCAGCATTCTGATGGGATTCATCTACGCGGACTCCGGCGCGATTCGCGTGCTGGACTATGAGCCGGGCGACATTCGCGCCAAGGCCCAGATCGGCTTCCTCCCGGAGAACTTCGCGTTCTACAAATACATGCGCGCGGAAAAGCTGCTGCGCTTTCACCACGCCCTGGCCGGGGGAAAGAAGGAAGGCGCGGCGGAAGCGATCAGCGAACTGCTGCGCAAGGTGAAGCTCGAAGCATACGAAGGGCTGAAAATCGCGAAGTACTCACGGGGGATGGTGCAGCGGCTGGGTCTGGCGCAAGCCCTGCTCGGGGACCCGCAACTACTGGTCCTGGACGAGCCAACTTCGGGCCTCGACCCGGCGGGGCGCAAGGAAGTGCGGGACATCATGTTCGCGCTGAAGGCGGCGGGTAAGACGGTTTTTCTCAGTTCGCACCTCCTTTCGGAAGCGGAGCAGATTTGCGACCGCGTGGTGTTTATCGACCGCGGGCGGCTGCTGCAAACGGGATTGATGAGCGAACTTCTGAGTGCGGGCGGCCAGGTGGAAATTCTCGCGGACCGGGTGCCGCCGGAACTCGAGGCACTGGTGCGGGAAGCAGGCGGGAGCGTCGGTCTTGTGCCAGGCGAGCGCGGCGCTGCGGGCGGCGTGCGCATCGTGGTGGCGGCGGCGCGCAAGCGCGAGGTGGCGGAAAAACTGTGGGCGGCGGGCTGCGACGTCATCCGTCTGGCCCCGCTCAAGAGCTCGCTCGAAGACGTATACATGAAAGTGATGGGCGGAGAGGCGGCCGCGGCAGAGCCGCCGGCCTCGCCGCTGGGAATGCCGTCATGAACGGGAAGACGCGCGCGCTCGCCTGGTGCACTTTCGGGAGTTTTCTGCACAACCGGCTCATCCTGATTATCGGAATCGTGTTCGTGCTGGTGGTGCTGCTGATGATGACGCCGCTGCTGGGGCTGAAGATGATGGCGACGGCGGAAAACGCGGCCCAGGTGGAACAGGTGGCGTTGAGCGTTATCGCGGGAATCATGGGCTTCGTAAGCGGGTTCGGCAGTTTGCTGGCGGCGTGGGTTGCGGCGGACAGCGTGGGCACGGAGATGACTTCGGGAACGATCCAGGCAGTGATGGCGCGGCCGGTGCGGCGGTGGGAGTTCCTGCTGGGGAAGTTCACGGGCGCAATGATGTTCATGACGGCGTACACGGCGATGATGACGGGACTCAGCTACCTGCTGGCGCTCATCGCGGGAGAACAGATTCACTCCGCGCCGTGGGTCCTGGTGGTTTACCCGCTGACCCGCTATGCGATTTACGCGGCCATGGCGATAGCGCTGGTAACGCTGCTGCGTCCGGTGGCGGTGATGGGCCTGGTGGTGATTGTGGCGCTGGGCGCGGCCGTCGTTTCCTCACCGATGTACGAGACGCGGCGGCCGGTGCTGCGGCAGTTGATGCGTGGCGTGTACTGGCTGCTGCCCTCGACGAACCTGCTGTCCGAATCGCGCTTCATCGAGCTGACCAAGGCGTCGCTCGAAAAAGTGCGCTGGATGGAGCACCTGACAGCGATTGCCTACGGCCTGGACTACGCGCTGGTGCTGTTGCTGCTGGCGATGTGGTCTTTCCACTACCGCAGCCTGAAGCGTGATTGAGACAGAGCGTGGCGAGGCGGCGCGCTACTTCTTCGCGGGCGGCGCGGTCCTCGGAGTGAACTGCGACAGCTCGTAGAGGCCAAGCTGCTTTTCAAGCTCGGTCACCTGGTCCACGGCCATGTCGAAGCCGTCGCCGCCGAAGGTTTTCTCCTCGATGCGGTCAAACTCTTCGCCAAGCGCATCATACTCGTGCTTGCTGACGATGGAATGCAGGGCGGGGAAAAGAACGGTGTCCTCGCGCGCTTCGTGAGGGCGGTACATGCGGACGAAGGCCACGAGGTCGCCGCGGATGCCGGGGAGGTCGGCGGGCTGGGTCGCGGCGAGGATGCGGCCGGTGAGGACGCGGCCGGCGGCGTGCTGGGAGCGAAGCGTTTTGACGAGATCCACGAGCTTGCCTGCTTTTTCGAAGCGCGGGAAGAGATGATTCTCCTCAAGCTTCTCGTGGTAATCCTCGATGAATTTCTGGATGAGGCCGGCAGCTTTGCCGAGCGCGGCGGGATCGAAATCGCGATGCGCGCCGATGTGGCGGATGGCTTCGTCGTAGATGAGCAGAATGCGGTTGAGGACGCCGTGCTCGCGCATGAGGTCCTCGTTGGTGGAAACGTCCTCCTCTTCTTCTTTTTTCTCCTGCCCGCCGGCACGCCATGCAGAAGGCACACCGACCAAACCGCCGGCAACGACGGCGGAGGATTGCAGCAAGAAAGAACGGCGATGAGGCTTGGTGTGCATAGAAGCTCCGAACCGAAGTTTGGGCCGCTGCGGGCCGGGAGGACATCATAGCGCGCTAGGTGGCAAAAGCCTTGCTGTTGACGGGCGCGGACGGGGGACGTATGGTCCTTGCACAGAAAAAGGCGAAGCGTTGAACCTCTGCCCTCACTGCCACACGGAAAATGTGCCCGCGGCGGAGCGCTGCGGCAAATGCAACGCGCCGCTGCGGAGCGGCGACGTCGTCGTGGGCACCCTGACGCCGCCCGGCACAACGCCCCCGGGCGAGGCGACGATTGCGGCTCCGCCGGCGCGAGCCGCGCTGGACGCGACGTTGCCTGCGGACACGCCATTGAGTGTGGCCGCGGGATGGGCCGGGCCGCTGACTCCTCAATCGGGAACGCCCTCATCGTGGACTTCCGGCGTGCAGCCAGGCGCGGTGCTCGGCGGCCGGTATGAAATCCTCTCAATGCTGGGCGAAGGCGGAATGGGCACGGTTTACAAGGCGCGGGACCGCGAACTCGACCGCGTCGTCGCGCTGAAGGTGATCCGGCCGGAAGTGGCCAGCCGGCCGGAGATTCTGCAGCGGTTCAAGCAGGAGTTGATCTTGGCGCGGCAGGTGACGCACCGCAACGTCATCCGCATTTACGACCTGGGAAGCGCGGAAGGGATGCGCTTCATTACGATGGAGCTGGTCGAGGGGCAGGACTTGAAGTCCCTGCTCGAGCAAAAAGGCAAGCTGGGAACGGGCGAAGCGGCGGGGATCGCGCAGCAGGTTTGCCTGGCGCTGGAGGCGGCGCAC